>NZ_LSKN01000087.1:0-9449 GCF_001557075.1 Methylobacterium sp. CCH7-A2 | reverse complement strand
GTTCATGCTTCGTCCAGCTTAGCGCGGTTTAGCGTACAAACCTTGAGGTGCCCCCGACCTCGGGCAGATCCCAGCCTTGCAACGCCGCCGCCTGGTCGAGCGCATTGGGCTTGGTCTCGATCAGCGCCAGATAATGCAGCGGGTTGGAGACGAACACGCCCTCGCCATAGCAGCGCGGGTGACGGGCAATCTCGTCTCCGCCGCACAGGATCACGACCGCATCGACGAAGCCCTTCACCACGACATCCTGGAAGCCATAAGCCGTCGGCACGGAATAGTCGTTGGAGCGGTAGCGCACCAATGCGGTCGAGGAGACCCGTGCGCTGCGCTTCTCGCACGGCTCCAGCGGCACGGCCGGCAGGTCGCGCAACGCCGCCAGATCGGCGACAAGCCGTTCTCCGATCGTCCCAGTGTGCCGTCCGGCTCGGTCGCCCTGCCGGAGACGGCAACGCTCGGCCAGCCTGGCGTTCAGCGCCTCAAAGCTCGCCGCCACCGGGATCGGCGTCATGAAGTTCGAGCGGGCGTACTTGACCAGGCCCTCGACCTTACCCTTGTCGTTGCCCTTGCCTGGACGGCCGAAGCGATCCCGGAACAGGTAGTGGCTCACCAACTCCGTGAAGGCGCGCGTGCGCTCCCGCCGGCCGTCGCCACAGATCTTCGCCACCGCGATGCGCGTGTTGTCGTACAGGATCGACAGCGGCACCCCATCGAAGAAGCCGAACGCCGAGACGTGCCCGTCCAGGAATGCTTCCGTCGTCTCCCGGGGATAGGCCTTCACGAAGCAGGCGTCCGACTGCGGCAGGTCCATGCAGAAGAAATGGATCTTCTGCCGAACCCCGCCAATCACCGCGATCGCCTCGCCGAAATCCACCTGGGCGTGTCCCGGCGGGTGCGCCAGCGGCACGAAGGTCTCGCGCCCGCGCGCCCGGCCGATCCGCACGTAATCCTTCACCACCGTGTAGCCGCCGGCAAAGCCATGCTCGTCGCGCAGACGTTCGAAGATCCGCTTGGCCGTGTGGCGCTGCTTCACCGGGGCGCTCCGGTCAGCCTCCAGGATCGCGTCGATTACCGGCAGCAGGGGACCCAGCTTCGGCTTCCCGGCAGGCTTCGTTCGCGTGTACCCCGGCGGCAGCGAGAACCGGCACATCTTCGCGATCGTCTCGCGGCTCAGACCGAAAACACGAGCCGCCTCCCGACGGCTCTTATCCTGGTTGAAAACAAAATCACGAACCGCCGCGTAGACCTCCACAGCGAACATCCCCGCCAACCCCAAAAGGGACCAGCCTATCCAGTGGACGGGTTTTACGCCGCCCGAACCAGCACAATCACCGGCGCTCCACTGGTTGGTTTTGTCACCGCCCTACACAGCTGGCGTGGATCTTGTCGTCGACCTGGTCGGGGCTCCGGGTTTTCCTGAGGTTTTTGCCTCCTTGCGGCGCCGTGGCCGCATGGTGCTTGTCGGTGCGGCCAGCGGCCAGATTCCCAGCCTCGACTACCATGGAATTAGAAAGGCGGGTCTTACCGTCACCGGCCTTCTCTTCGGGAAGGAGATGCACACGCCCCGCGTTCATTCCATGATCTCGGAAATCTTCGCCGACGTGGTAGCGGGGCGGCTGGTTGTTCCAATCGAAAAGAAGTTTGCCCTTGGCGATGCGGCGGCGGCACATCGCTACGCCGAGCAGAGCCGGCCATTTGGAAAGGTCATCCTCGTGCCGTGATCTACGCGGCGCGACGACGCCGGCTTTCGAAAGAGCCCTGGCAGGGATCGCGCAGCGGTGACGCCGTCTACTGCGAGATCTGGGTAGGGGTCGTGCCGGTGAGGCGGCGGAACATGGATATGAAGGCGGAGGGAGTGCTGTATCCCAGCCGGGCGGAGATGCTGTGAACCGGCTCCTTGTTATCCAGCAATGTCAAGGCCGCAACCAGCCTGGCGCGTTGGCGCCACTCGTTGAAGGAGATGCCAAGCTGGCTCTGGCAACGCCTCGATAGGGTGCGCTCGGTTGTATTGGAGCGCCGCGCCCATTCGGCCAAGGATGCCGGATTTCCCGGCTCGGATTGCAGCTCACGCAGGATTGGGCTTAGCAGCGCGTCATCCGAGAACGGCAGGTAGCTGTCGAACCGTGGCGCCAACCGGATCTGATCGACCAGGGCCATTGCCAAGCGCTGATCCTCAGGTGTTTTCGGCACAGTGATACCGCGAGCGGCAAAATCGGCAAGAATCGCCTTGAGCAGTCGGCTGAGACCCAGCGTGCTTGGCCTGGTCGGCAACGTCGCGCAGAGATCGGAGGCGACATAGACCGACACATAGTGCATGTCCTGCCGATTCCGCGCCTCGTGCTCGATGCCGGGTGGAATCCAGATGCCGTATTGAGGTGGCGACATATATCGGTCGCCGTCAATGTTGTACTCGCACATGCCGGAGAGCGCGTAGTTCAACTTCCCCCATGGCCGTTTCCTCGGCGGAAAGACGGTTCCTCCCTCGAAGAACTCCGTTCTAAATGAAACCGGATCAGGCCGCTCACCCTCTGTGCGCGCTATCGGCCGCATTGGTCGTCAATCCGCCATTTGATGTCCGAAAATCATTATATCTCTATTATCAGACATCAGCTAGAATGAAAGAGACGAGCCGCCTTGGCCGAGGTTTCAGCACGGATTTCTGAGCAACTCTGATGTCCTTGTGCGGGAATCGGCGTCAATGTCGGTAGAATGGAAGAACGATGAAAAGCACTCCCAGTATTACGTTGAACAACTACATAAGTATGCCGGTTCTAGGACTTGGCGTGCTCGACCGCGCGAACCGCGCGTCGACGACCAACGCGGTTGAGGCGGCTATCGCCGCCGGTTATCGCCTGATCGACACGGCGGCGTCCTACCTCAATGAGCGTGACGTGGGTGAGGGCCTGGCCCGCAGCGGCATGGCCCGCTCCGAATTGTTCATCACCACCAAGCTCTGGATGAGCGATTACGGGGAGGACAAGACCCAACGCGCCTTCGATGCCAGCCTGCACAGGCTGGGACTGGACTACATTGATCTCTATCTGCTGCACTGGCCGGTGCCATTGGCCTTCGAGGCGACCATCGCCGCCTACAAGGTCCTGGAAAAACTGCTTGCCGAAGGCAGGGTCCGGGCGATCGGCGTCTCGAACTTCGGCTCGACACATCTCAGGACTCTGGTGGAGCGCACCAACGTCGTCCCGGCCGTGAACCAGGTCGAGTTGAATCCGAGTTTCCAGCAGCAGGGGCTGCGTGAGACCCACAGGCAACTGGGAATCGTGACCCAGGCATGGTCGCCGATCGGTGGCGGCTTTCGCCGTTCTGCCGATCAGAACAACGGCAGCGATCCGCTCACGGATCCGGTCATTATCGGGCTAGCGGAAAAACACGGCAAAACGGCAGCCCAGGTCATCCTGCGCTGGCATATCCAGAAGGGTGCGTCGGTGATCCCCAAATCCTTCAATCCCGAACGCATTGCCGAGAACATGGACATCTTCGATTTCGAGCTGTCGGCCGAAGATACGTCTGCGATCGACGCACTCGACAAGGGCGTGCGGACCGGCCCTGATCCCGAAACGACGACTGCGAAAAGCTTCAATCTTAACCTTGAACAATGAGGGCAAGGTAACGAGCGCGATCTAGAGACCGGAGAATGCGGACATCGTCCAGCTGGCCCAAAATACGTCATATTTCTGGCGGGTTCGCCAGTTCTGGCTCCGACAAATGGGCTGGAGTGTATTGGTCCGAGGCGCCATGGAGTAGTCCGGTCATCGACGAGGCTCTTGCTTGGCTCGACCGCCGCCTTCATGCCGAGCACGACGCGAGCGACCATCTGATCGTGTTGTGCCGCGTCCAAGCAATGATCGGCGAAATCGCTTGAGCCACTGCTCTTCTCCTCGGGGAGGTATCATGCCCTCGCAGCGATCTAGTAAGGCTTCGCCGAGACCTCTTGAAAAACATTGGGCAGGCCAACTGAAATTGTCTTGGCGGACCAGCCTCGGCGATGGTTCAATTTGCTGCGAATAATGACCACGAAAATAACAGGCCAGCTTAGTGCTTGAATGTGGTGACGAGGAAGACGCGGGAGGTTAATCGGCTTATGCGCGATTTGGACGGCCACGTGGTGATCGTGACCGGCGCGGGGCAAGGTTTGGGTCGCGCTTATGCGCTCGGATTGGCCGAGGCTGGAGCTCACCCTATCATTGCGGATCTCGACGGAGTGGCAGCGGAGCGCGTCGCCAACGAGGTTCGAGCCAAGGGCCATGATTGCGCAGCCTTGACCGTGGATGTCGGTGTCATTGACTCGGTCGAAGCCATGGTCTCGGCGACGATCGAGCGATATGGGCGCATCGATGCCCTCGTCAACAACGCCGCCATCTTCTCGACGTTGAAGATGCGCCCGTTCGACGAGATTCCGCTCGATGAATGGGCTCGTGTCTTGCACGTCAACATCACCGGCTGCTTCTACTGCGCGCGGGCCGTGGCCCCCCATATGCGCGCCGCAAGGGCAGGCAGCATCATAAACATTTCTTCGGCTGCCTATGTGATGGGCCGCCCGAACTATTTGCATTACACGACGTCCAAGGCCGCAGTGGTCGGTATGACACGCTCCCTCGCCCGCGAACTCGGTCAGTACGACGTGCGCGTCAACGCCGTGCTGCCCGGTGCCGTCGAAACAGAGATCGCTCGCGAGACGGTCTCGCCCGAACAGATGCGGTTTCAGATCGCGCAAAGATCGCTGGCCCGCGTTGAGGAGCCAGCCGACCTCGTTGGGGTGGTTCTCTTCCTAGCTTCCAGCGATAGCCGGTTCATCACGGGCCAGTCGCTCGTTGTCGATGGCGGCCTGACTTTCCTGTGACAAAACCATAAGCGGGAGGAACAAGACCATGTGCCTGTTGAACCGCATCCATGCGGCCGTAGCGCTAGCGATCATGACGGTTGCGCTAATCGCTTTGCTTGGCACAGCCCGGGCCAATGAAGTCACGCTTCGTGCCGTCAGCGCCTGGCCGGAGAAGAATTTTTTCTCGGTCAACTTTGAGCGGTTTATCGAGCGGGTGAATCGGGACGGCAAAGGCGTGATCCAGATCCAGTATCTCGGCGGCGGGGCAAAGGTGATGCCGCCGTTCGAGGTTGGCAACGCAGTGCGCAACGGCGTCGTCGACGTCGTGAACGTAACCGGCAATTTCTACACGAACCTGCTGCCGGAATCGGATGCATTGTCGCTGTCGAACATCCCCGTTCAGGAACAGCGCAAGAACGGCGCAATGGACTACGTCGCGAAGGTCTGGAGCGAGAAGATGAACGTCTTCTATCTGGGCCGCTCGCTCGACATGACGCCGTATCACATCTTCCTGAAGAAGCCGATCGACAAGCCGAGCCTTGCGGGACTGCGGCTGCGGGGCATCCCAATCTATCGCGAATTTATCCAGTCCCTAGGCGGCTCCGTCGTTACCTTGCCGCCAAACGAGCTGTATACGGCTCTCGAGCGCAACGTTGTCGACGGCTACGGCTGGCCCATAACCGGCATCTTCGACGTAGCGCTGCAGGAGCATACGAAATACCGCGTCGACCCTGGCTTCTACAATGTCGAGGTCGGCGTGCTGGTGAACCAGGCGACTTGGAACCGGCTCGGAGCGAAGCAGAAGGAGATCCTGCAGCAGGCGGCACTCTGGATGGAAGATCTCAACCTCGACAATTCCAGGCTCTTCGCCGAAGAAAAGGTCCGTCACGAGAAGGCCGGCATCAAAGCGATCGTCTTCGAGGGTGATCAGGCCAAGGACTATCTCGCTAAGGCCTATGACGCGATCTGGAAGGCCATGGAGCAGCGCAGCCCGCAGCATGGCGCGAAGCTGAAGGAACTTCTCTACAGGTGAGCCTCTCGCGCGGGAGAACACTGATCGTGCCGAGGATCGTCGACGCGACGCTTGAGGCCATCAACCGTTGGCTGGTCGCGGCCACTGCTGCGCTGATCCTGGGGATGGCCGTGGTCATCACTACCGATGTCCTGGGCCGTAACCTCTTTGACCGTCCCGTTCCGTGGTCGGCCGAGCTTTCAGAATACGGGCTGTACCTTAGCGCCGTCCTAATCGCGCCCTGGCTACTCAGGCGCGGCCAGCATATCAGCATAGGCATCATTATCGACGCCTTGCCCGTGCGCGCCGCCGGGCCGATCGTCAAGGCCGGCGACATCCTGTGCGCGGCGGTGTCCGCTATTCTCGCTTGGTACGCGCTCCAGGCAACGTTGCGCAGTCATTCGGACGGCTCGCTCATTATCAAGAACGTAATCTTCCCGGAATGGTACGTTTTCGTGCCATTGACCGCAGTCTTCGCCCTGATGACCGTCGAGTTCCTGGTCCAGTTCGTTCGCGGGTCGCTGGACGACGCCCGCGGGCCGGGTTGAGGCGCGGATGAGCTGGCAGACCGCTCTTCTTATGCTGCTCGGGGGCGTCGTCGCCCTCCTTGCGCTGCGCGTTCCCGTCGCCTTCGCCTTTTTGGCGGTGAACGTCGTCGGCGCGCTTTTCTTTCTCGGCGGAGAGATGGGGCTGTTGCAGCTGACTCGCAACGCAGTCTCATCGGTGTCGAGCGCCAGCCTGACACCTATCCCTTTCTTCGTGCTGATGGGCGAGGTCCTATTCCATACCGGGCTCGCCGGCAAGGCGATCGATGCGGTCAACCGCGTCATCACCGGCGTGCCGGGCCGGCTCGCCGTCGTCGTTGTGGTCGCCGGAACGATATTCTCGGCGATCTCCGGTTCGACCATCGCAACGACCGCCATCCTCGGCAGCCTGATGTTGCCCGTGATGCTGAAGCGCGGCTATGATCCGATGCTGGCTCTTGGCGCGATCCTCGCGATTGGATCGGTCGACATGCTGATTCCGCCGTCGGCAATCGCCGTGCTGTTGGGCAGCCTCGCAGGAATCTCGGTCTCTAAGCTGCTGCTCGCCGGCATTCTGCCGGGCTTCCTAATGAGCACCTTAATCGTCGGCTACATCGTGCTTCGAGCATGGTGGAATCCCGCGCTCGCGCCGCCGGATGATGTCGATCTCCCTCGGGGAGAGTCGCGCTGGCGCAACCTGCTGATCTACGTGGCGCCGTTAGTGTTCATCTTTACGACGGTCGTCGGCGTGCTGGTCGCGGGCTGGGCGACGCCGACGGAATCCGCAGCGGTCGGGGCTCTGTCGACCGTGGTTGCCGCCATCCTCTATCGCGCTCTGACTTGGGAGACGTTGAAGCATTCGCTCGTTGCCACAGCCGAGATCTCCGGGATGATCCTGTTCATCATCCTGGGCGCGACGACGTTCACCCAGGTGCTCGGTTTCTCCGGAGCCACCAACGGGCTGGTCGGCTCGATCCTGGGATTCGAGCTGTCGCCTGGCGCGCTGGTGCTCGCGATGATGGCGATCCTGCTTTTCCTCGGGCTCTTCATCGACCAGATCAGCATCATACTGGTCACCGTGCCGTTTTTTATGCCGCTTGTGCAATCGAACGGAGTGGATCCGGTCTGGTTCGGCACTCTCTTCCTGATCGCGATGCAGACTGGCTTGCTGACGCCACCCTTCGGGCTGCTACTGTTCGCGCTGAAGTCAGTCTCACCCGAAGGCATCACGCTACAACAGATCGCGATGGCGGCCCTGCCTTACGTCGGCATGTGCATCCTGCTGCTTGCCCTAGTGTTCCTGTTCCCCGGACTAGCAACTTGGTTGCCAAGCCTCCTGTAATAGCTGTTGTTGAACAGCGATTTCCTTAAGAGATCGGGTTGTGTGCCCCTAAGACCAGGGCAACCACCCCATCTGAGCACGATCGAAGCGACGAATACTCCAAATGCCTCATCGGGTAGAAAGCCATGCCCCTGGTGCTCCGGCTGCCAACGCCAGGGCAGCCATCCGGAGCGGCGATAAGCGCCCGGGGGGCTGACGATCCGATTGGGCGGTCCATCGAATTCGTTGTTTGTCCGAACTGAGGTTTCGGTCAGAATTGACGAAGGTGCCCGTTCCGCGACTCTGTCACGCCGGATCGTTGACGGTCCCACGCTGAAATTTTCCATGAGCATTGCTGCGACAGTCTTAGATGTCTGACGTCGCGCGAGGCCGACTCGAGATTGCAGGTGCTAGAGCGGTTCCGGTTTAATCTGGGTCATATCCGGCGGCCTTGAAATAGTTTGCGCATTCGGTCGGTTCGAAGAGATCGACGATGGCGCCGACGGCATCCCAGAGGGCGCCGATCGAGCGCTCGGCTCTGGCGTGGAGCATGGCCTTGAGCTTGGCGAAAGCGTTCTCGATCGGGTTCATGTCGGGACTGTAGGGCGGCAGGAAGGACAACGTCGCGCCGGCGCGTTCGATCGCTTCGCGGACACCGGCCGGCTTGTGGGCGGGCAGGTTGTCCATCACGACGATGTCGCCCGGCAGCAGTGTCGGAACGAGAACCTGCTCGATATAGGCGAGGAAGACCGTTCCGTTCATGGCGCCGTCGTAGACGAACGGGGCCGTCATGCCGCCCAGGCGCAAGGCTCCGGCGAAGGTCGTCGTCTTCCAATGATGGGGTGGACGCCCCCCGACGGCATCGACGTGCCAAGGTGGTGGTGTTTCAGAGCCACCACAGGAGAGCGTCCGTGACGGAAGTTAGCACCATCGGCCTGGATCTGGCCAAGAACGTCTTTCAGGCCCACGGCGCGGATGCCGCCGGCGCGCCGGTCTTTCGTAAGAAGCTGCGGCGCGAGGAGGTTCTGGGCTTCTTCGCGGCCCAGCCGCCTCGTCTTGTCGCGATGGAAGCCTGCCCAGGCGCTCATCATTGGGCCCGCGAGATCGGCAAGCTTGGCCATGCCGTCAGATTGATCGCGCCGGCCTATGTGAAGCCATTCGTGAAGCGTCAGAAGAACGATGCGGCTGATGCGGAAGCAATCTGCGAGGCCGCGCAGCGCCCGACCATGCGCTTCGTGGCGGTAAAGAGCGAAACCAAGCAGGCCTCCGCCGTGATCTTCCGCACCCGCGACGTGCTGGTCGGCCAGCGCACCCAACTCATCAACGCGATCCGCGGTCATCTGTCCGAGTACGGCTTGATCGCGCCACAAGGCCCATTCCACATCGAGAAGCTGATCGCACAGATCGAAGATCCCGCCTCGGGCCTGCCGCAGGCCGCCCGCACCTGCCTCGCCGTGCTCGTCGATGCGCTTCGCCATCTGCAGGAACAGACTGCCGCGCTCGATGCCGAGATCGCCGCCCGGGCAAAGGCCGACGACGTGACCCGCAGTCTCATGACCGTTCCCGGCATCGGCCCGCTGATCGCCACCGCCATTGAAGCGTTGGCGCCGCCGCCTGAGACGTTCCGCTCGGGGCGCGACTTCGCCGCCTGGGTCGGCCTTACGCTGGTGCAGCGCTCGACCGGCGGGAAGGAACGCCTGGGACGAACGTCGCGGATGGGCGAGCGGACGCTCAGGCGCCTGCTGATCATCGCGGCCA
>NZ_LSKN01000086.1:0-6133 GCF_001557075.1 Methylobacterium sp. CCH7-A2 | reverse complement strand
ACCTTCAACGCGATAAGCGCCCCTCACAGGGGCAACATTGCAGGCGATCTCACACTGGGCGCTTTTCGATATCGGTATACCGACATCGGAATGATTCCAGTGACTTAGGAGGTCCGGCTGCGTCGGAGATTCAGGCTAAAAAGGCCCCGACCTTCGGTTTACAAAACCGCTGCACTACCGCTGTGCTACGCCGGCGCGGTCGATCCGGCAGGGCCGGACGCGACGGCCTAGCGGTTAGCAGCCGGGTCTCCTCAGGGCAAGCCGGTCGATAGGCTGAGGCGGCCAGCAAAATGGCCCCGCCTCGAGAGGCGGGGCCCGATGTCGTCGAGAAGCCAGCGAAGCTCAGTTCTCGTGGGTGTTGATGTCGCGATCCTTGGTCTCGGGCACCAGCAGCATGCCGATCACGAAGGTCGCGAGGGCGAAGACGATCGGGTACCAAAGGCCGTAATAGATGTCGCCGGTGCCGGCCACCATGGCGAAGGAGGTCGCCGGGAGCAGGCCGCCGAACCAGCCATTGCCGATGTGATAGGGCAGCGACATGCCGGTGTAGCGGATGCGGGTCGGGAAGAGCTCGACCAGCGCCGCGGCGACCGGGCCATAGACCATCGTCACATAGATGATGAGGATGGTCAGGATGCCGATGATCGTCAGCGACTGAACGCTCGTCAGCGCGCTGAAGAAGCCGGTCTTGACGATGCGCGCATCGCCCGGGGCCGGGTAGCCGGCGGCGACCGCTTCCTTGGCGACGGTGGCGGCGAAGGTCGCGTCGACGGCGAGTTCCTTGCCGTTGACCGTGACCTTGGCCGGGGTACCGGCCGGCGCCGGAGCCGAGGTGTAGACGATGGCCTGGGTGGCCAGCGTGCGGCGGGCGATGTCGCAGGGCGAGGTGAAGGTGCGGATGCCGACCGGATCGAAGACCGATCCGCAGGTGGCGGGATCGGCGACGACCTGCACCTTGACGTTCTCATGCGCCGCGGCGAGGCCCGGGTTGGCCGCCTTGGTCAGGGCGCCGAACAGCGGGAAATAGGTCAGCGCCGCGATCAGGCAGCCGGCCAGGATGACGGGCTTGCGGCCGATCCGGTCCGACAGCGAGCCGAAGAAGATGAAGCCGCCGGTGCCGATGATCAGGGCCCAGGCGATCAGCACGTTGGCCGAATAGAGATCGACCTTCAGGATGCTCTGGATGAAGAAGAGCGCGTAGAACTGGCCGGTGTACCAGACGACCGCCTGGCCCATGGTCAGGCCGAACAGGGCGATCAGCGCGATGCGGGCGTTCTTCCACTGGCCGAAGGCCTCGGTCAGCGGCGCCTTGGAGCCGGTGCCCTCTTCCTTCATCTTCTTGAAGGCCGGGGATTCCTGCATCTGCAGCCGAATCCAGACGGAGATCGCGAGCAGGAAGATCGAAAGCAGGAACGGAATGCGCCAGCCCCAGGCGGCGAACTCGGCCTCGCCCATGTTGACGCGGATCACCAGAATGACCAGCAGCGACAGAAGCAGGCCGAGCGTCGCGGTGGTCTGGATCCAGGAGGTGTAGAAGCCGCGACGGCCGACCGGCGCGTGCTCGGCGACATAGACCGCGGCGCCGCCATATTCGCCACCGAGCGCGAGGCCCTGCAGCATGCGCAGTGCGATCAGGATGACCGGCGCGATCCAGCCGATGGTGTTGTAGCTGGGCAGCAGTCCGACCAGGAAGGTCGAGGCGCCCATGATCACGATGGTAACCAGGAAGGTGTATTTGCGGCCGATCAGGTCACCCAGACGTCCAAAGAAGAGGGCGCCGAACGGACGGACGAGGAAGCCGGCCGCGAAGGCCAGCAGGGCGAAGATGGCGCGGGTGTTCGGATCGAAGGCCGAGAAGAAATGCGCGCCGATCATCACGGCGAGCGAACCGTAGAGGTAGAAGTCGTACCACTCGAAGACGGTGCCGAGCGAGGATGCGAGAATGACGCGCTTCTCTTCTCTCGTCATGGGGCGCGGCGCGCTCTTCGCCCCCGATACGTTTGCTGCCATGCTCATGGCGAGTACTCCCCTGCGATGACCCCGGCAGCGGGACGATCCGCGCTGCCCGATTGCCCACCGTCCTTGTTCGACGTGATTGCGGCGAAGGCGGAGGCGAAACCCGCAGGTCCGCGCTTCCGTCGGCGACACCGATGCGCTCGAAAAAGATCAAGCGCAATCAAGCACTTGGTCTTGCATCATTGGTTGTACGACGATCGTCTCAGACGGGGCCGGCGCGCGATTTCGCTTTGCAGCCGGGGGTAGGCGCCTATAGTCGGCGGCGGAGGCCACGAGATGCGGAGAAGGAGGAGCGCCATGTCGCGCGCCAGGATGATCTGTCTCGGCCTGCTGCTGACGGGCCTGTGGCTGCCGGCGGGACCGGCTCTCGCGCAGCCTGCCTTTCCCGCCG
Source organism: Methylobacterium sp. CCH7-A2 (assembly GCF_001557075.1). NCBI lineage: Bacteria > Pseudomonadati > Pseudomonadota > Alphaproteobacteria > Hyphomicrobiales > Methylobacteriaceae > Methylobacterium > Methylobacterium sp. CCH7-A2. The sequence goes on along the minus strand of NZ_LSKN01000086.1, from coordinate 3,726 downwards.
CGGCGTGGGCGAGTGCCGCTCGGCCGAGCCTCGGCCATCTCCCGCATCGCGGCGCGGCGATTCACCAGCGGGTGGGCGATCGTCGCTGGGTCCGTTCCGATGCTACCGCTTGGCGCGGCCACCATCATGGCCGGCATGGCGGCCGCGGGCCGCTGGCCGCCGTCGGTTACGGGCCGTGGACCGTGCCGGGCGGGGGGACATCCTCGCATGCGATCGAGATCGAGCGCCCCGTCGACCGTCATTCCTTCGAGCACATGCCGGTGCGGATGGGCATCGCGCGCTCGCCGACACCCGAGCCGACGCTCTACCGGCTCGAGGGACGGCACGATCGTCCGGCGACCCGCGTCATCCGGATCAGCGATCCCGAGCCGCGGCAGGGCCGGCGCACGCGCTTCGCCCATGCCGAGACCGGCGCGCTGCTGCTGATCGTCCCGGGCCGCTGAGGCCGGCCGGTCTCAGCGGCGCCGGCTGGCGGCGTAGAGCGCGATCGCCGTGGCGTTGGAAACATTGAGGCTGGTGATCGCGCCCGGCACTTCCAGGCGCGCGACCTGATCGCAAAGTTCGCGCGTCCGCTGGCGCAGGCCCTTGCCCTCGGCGCCCATCACCATGACCAGCGGGCGCGTCAGGGTCACGTCCTCGAAGGCGGTGTCGCCATCCGAGTCGAAGCCGATGCGCTGGAAGCCGCGCTTGCCGAGTTCATCGAGTGCGTCGCCGAGATTGCGGACGGCGATCAGCGGGACATGCTCGAGCGCGCCCGAGGCCGATTTCGCCAGCACGCCGGTGGCCGCGGGGGAGTGGCGGATGGTGACGATCACCGCCGCGGCGCCGAAGGCGGCCGCCGAGCGCAGGATGGCGCCGACATTGTGCGGATCGGTGATCTGGTCGAGCGCCAGCACGATCGCGTCGTCGGGCAGGCTGTCGAGATCGGGCGAGGGCAGGGGATCGCAGACGAGATAGAGTCCCTGATGCACCGAATCGGGGGTGAGCAGCCGGTCGATCTCGGAAGGGCGCACGATCTCGGGTTCAAGCGGCAGATCGCCGATCTCCTCCTGCAGGCGCTTGACCCCGTTCTCTGTCGCGAGCAGGCGACGATGGCGGCGCATGGGATTGCGCAGGGCCTCGATCACCGGGTGGACGCCGTAAAGCACCGCCTCGTCGATATCGCCGGGGCGGTGGTGCAGCGTGCCGTCGGCGCGGCGTGGACTGGTCTGGCGCGGGCCGTCACCGCGCGCACCCTCGCGGCGCGGCCGATCGCGGTCCGGCTTGGGGCGAAACGGTGCTGGCATGGGGGTTCTCCTGCGGGGCCGGCGCATGCCCTGACATGACAGTCCCGGCTTGACCAGCCTGGAATTGCCGATGTGCCATGGCATGACGATGGGACAACGGCTTTTTGGCGTTGACAGGGGGCGGCCCGGTCACCATAAGTCCGGCCGCGCCTGTCGCCGTCACACCAGTGACACGAGAGAGACGCCCGCGGCCCAGCCGCAGGCGGCGCAGGCGGGGGAATGTCCCGAGCGGCAAAGGGGGCGGACTGTAAATCCGCTGGCTATGCCTTCGCAGGTTCGAGTCCTGCTTCCCCCACCACTTCCGATCAGAACTGCGAACCGGGCCGCGACCTGCGGCCTGGCTTCGCAGGTTCTTCTCGAAATTGTCGGTTCTGCCCACCACTCGGATTTTATCTGGCTCGACGATGATGGCGTCGACAACCGCACCGAGCCAAGCTTTGCGCGCTTCAACAGGGCCGTTGATTAGGCGCTCAACGAGCGACGAGCGGAACGCCTCCACGACATGAGGAGCGAATACCGGTTGGTCGATCAGACTGGCCTTCGCGCGCTCGACCGCTGATGAAGCGAGGTCCCGCCTCTCCCGGAGGGTTCTGACACGGATCTGGAGAGAAGGCTCGGTGGGATCGAGAGTGCCAGACTCGATGGCCCGATAGACGTTCTGAAGCGATTTGTCGGCTTCAGCCACGTCCGCCTGCAACTGAGCGATGCGTCGAAGGACGGATCCCTGCTTTGAGGCTTTGCGGCTGTGAAGAGCCTCGAGAATGCCAACCAGGCGGTCTGGAGTCGTCAGCCATTGTACCAGCGCGTGCATGACGCGATCTTCGGTTGCGTCCCGACCGACCGCTTTAATCTGACAGCTCCGAGGACTCTGGTTGATAGTGCCTGCGCATTTGTAATAGCGGTAGATCGTACCATTGCGAGAGGTTCCGGTCGCTGGGGACATGGCCCGTCCGCAGCAACCGCAACGGATGAGCCCGCCGAACAGTGACGGGGCGTTGTCGAGACGAGGACCGCGGCGGGTTGGTTGACGCTCAGCCAAGTGAGCCTGCACCGCGTCGTAGGTCTCGCGATCGACGATCGTTGGCACCTCGTAGTCGACGATTCTGTCGTCGGGATTTTGCTTGCCGTGCTTGTCGAAGACGTTCCAGGAGCGGACGCCGGTATAGGCTTCGCGAATCAGCATCTCGTGGATGGTGCTGGAATAGAATTCTCCGCCTTTGCGGGTCCGGTAGCCGGAGGCGTTGAGATGTTGGACGATGGCCCGCACGCCCATGGGGCCCGACACACCGTCGCCGTCTAGCGCGAGGCGGAAGACGAGGCGAACGACCTCGGCCTCCACTGCGTCGACTTCGAGCGCGTGCTTGGTTGTCCTGCCGATCGTTTTGGCTGGCGCCGAGCGATATCCGTATGGTGTGGTCCCGCCGTTGGAGAACCCAAGCTTGGCGGTCGCGACCATGCCGCGCATGGTGCCGATACGTGCGTCATGGGATTTGAACTGATTGGCGAGCCCGAGCACCAGGCGGACGAGTTCGCCAGACTGAGAGTCGACGATGTTCTCGGTGACAGAACGAACCGCAACGCCGTGTGCGGCGAGTTCGAGAACCGTTCGCTCCTGGTCCACAAGGTTGCGGAACCCTCGCGAGATCGAGTGAACGAGCACGGCGTCGACCGACCGGGAGCCATCGAGGCAGTGTGCCAGCATCTTCTGAAGCTGAGGCCGCTGCACAGAGCTGGCACTCTCTCCAGCGTCGCAATAGGTGCCGAGGATCGTCCATCCCTGGCGCTCGCAGTGGTCGCGCATCTGAGCTTCCTGCTCCTCGAGCGAAAGGCGGTTTTCAGCTTGCCGGTCGGTCGAGACGCGGATGTAGAGGACCACCCGGTCGGGCCGGATCAAGGTTTCCTCAAGTGGGGGGCGTCTGCGGCGAACCATCTTCGTGTCCTATGGGGTCTATGCGTGGTTGTTTGATACCGCTGCGATGACGAGAGACGACTCACTTGCTCATCGACCCAGAACGCGCTCGACAACGTCTCCGAAATAATGCTCCAGCGCGTCGAGTTCCGCCATGCCGACGACCCCGGCATCGATGTCCTCGAGAACGATCCGGCGATCTGGGAGTGTCTCATCCAGGCGGCGGGCAGACGCCAGCGAGGGATGGTACGACGCCCGCGTGACCTTGCCCCCCTTTCTGCGGCCTTGCCGGGGCTGCTTGCCCATGTCCGTCGCTCCTGTCGAGGAGCGGTAGGCTGGCAATTCGGCATCGAGGCCAACATGGATCTAATTGGTACCGAGCTATGTTTGGCGATCTCAAGTCGGTTTGATCATCGGCTGCTGGTCACGGATCTTCACTACAGCAGCACCGCCGAAAACTGAGCCTTGAGGTCGGCGAGGGTCGTGTCCCATAGCGTGGTGTAGCTGACGGTGGTCACCGGCGATTGCCGG
>NZ_LSKN01000010.1:0-33159 GCF_001557075.1 Methylobacterium sp. CCH7-A2 | reverse complement strand
CCCTTGGAATCACGAGTGCCCCAGTCGCTCAACCCTTTCGGGACGGGCTCTAAGATTTGTAACTCACATAGTACAATATTGGTAGTTAGGACTTATGCACACAATTAGTCTGGCTCCATGCAGCTTGGCACTAGCTATGACAGCGATGCCTCACCCCCCACCGCTTGACTCCCCGGCCCCTCCGCCCTTACCCCCATCGACGGGACACGCCGCCCCAACGCGGCGCGCCCATCTGCAAGGATGGAGACATCGATGGTGAACCAGGCTCCGGCCGCGCGTCCGCGCGTGCCGCATTTCTCGTCCGGCCCCTGCGCCAAGCGCCCCGGCTGGAACCTCAAATCCCTCGGTGACGCCGCGCTCGGCCGCTCGCACCGCGCCAAGATCGGCAAGGACAAGCTCAAACTCGCGATCGACCTGACGCGCGAGGTGCTGCAGGTGCCGGCCGAATACCGCATCGGCATCGTGCCCGCTTCCGACACCGGCGCCGTCGAGATGGCGATGTGGTCGCTGCTCGGGGCGCGCGGCGTCGACATGGTCTCCTGGGAGAGTTTTGGCGCCGGCTGGGTCACCGATGTCGTCAAGCAGCTCAAGCTGGCGGATGTCCGCACCTTCGAGGCGCCCTATGGCGAGCTGCCGAATCTGAAGAAGGTCGACACGAAGAATCGCGACGTCGTCTTCACCTGGAACGGCACGACCTCCGGCGTGCGCGTGCCGGATGCGAGCTGGATCGCCGATGACCGCGAGGGGCTGACGATCTGCGACGCGACCTCGGCGGCCTTCGCCCAGCGCCTCGACTGGCCCAAGCTCGATGTCACCACCTTCTCCTGGCAGAAGGTGCTGGGCGGCGAGGCGGCCCATGGCATGATCATCCTCTCGCCGCGCGCGGTCGAGCGGCTGGTGACCTACAAGCCGGCCTGGCCGCTGCCGAAGATCTTCCGCATGACCTCGGGCGGCAAGCTGATCGAGGGGATTTTCCAGGGCGAAACGATCAACACCCCCTCCATGCTCGCGGTCGAGGATTATCTCGATGCGCTGCACTGGGCCAAGAAGGTCGGCGGGCTCGACGGGCTGGTGAAGCGCGCCGACGGGAACCTGCGCGTCATCGCGAAATTCGTGCGCGAGAACGACTGGATCGACTTCCTCGCGGTGAAGCCGAAGACGCGCTCGAACACGAGCGTGTGCCTGACCTTCACCGACCCGGCCGTGACCGCGCTGGCTCCGGACGCGCAGGCCGCCTTCGCCAAGCAGGTCGTCTCGATCATCGAGAAGGCCGGCGCCGGCTACGACCTCGGCCACTACCGCGACGCCCCCCCGGGCCTGCGCATCTGGTGCGGCGCGACCGTCCAGTCGCGCGATCTCAAGGCGCTGCTGCCGTGGGTGGCCTATGCCTTCGCGGAGGCGAAGGCCGGGTTGGGCCAGAAGGCGGCGTAAGCGCGCCGCTCGTCATTCCGGGGCGCGGGCAAGAGCCCGCGAGCCCGGAACCCAGAACCGATGCGCGGCGGCGTTCGCCGCGACCGTTCAACCTTTTCTGATCCCCCTTCGTTTCTGGGTTCCGGGTTCCTCGCTGCGCTCGGCCCCGGAATGACGGCAAACGTCCATCCCGTCATCTCCGCGCAGAGCGCCGACGCGCCGCGCCAGCCGAAAGCCCTTCCCATGACAGCGCCCAAGGTTCTGATTTCCGACGCCCTCTCCCCCGCCGCCGTGCAGATCTTCAAGGATCGCGGCATCGACGTGACGTTCGATCCGGGTCTCGGCAAGGACAAGGACAGGCTCGCCGCGATCATTGGCGAGTATGACGGCCTCGCCATCCGCTCGGCGACCAAGGCCACCGCCAAGCTTCTGGAGGCTGCGACGAAGCTGAAGGTGATCGGCCGCGCCGGCATCGGCGTCGACAATGTCGAGATCCCCGCCGCGACCGCGCGCGGCGTGATCGTGATGAACACGCCATTCGGCAACTCGATCACCACCGCCGAGCATGCGATCGCGATGATGTTCGCGCTCGCCCGGCAGATCCCGGCGGCGGATCTCTCCACCCAGGCGGGAAAATGGGAGAAGAACCGCTTCATGGGCGTCGAGATCACGGGCAAGACGCTCGGGCTGATCGGCGCCGGCAATATCGGCTCGATCGTCGCCGACCGCGCCGTCGGCCTGAAGATGCGCGTCATCGCCTATGACCCCTATCTCTCGCCCGAACGCGCGGTCGCGCTCGGCGTCGAGAAGGTCGAGCTCGAGGATCTGCTCAAGCGCGCCGATTTCATCACGCTGCATGTGCCGATGACGGCGATGACGAAGAACATCCTCTCGGCCGAGGCGCTGGCGAAGACGAAGAAGGGCGTGCGCATCATCAACTGCGCCCGCGGCGGGCTCGTCGACGAGGCGGCGCTGGCCGACCTCCTGAAGTCCGGCCATGTCGCGGGTGCGGCCTTCGACGTGTTCTCGGTCGAGCCCGCCGAGTCGAACCCGCTCTTCGGCCTGGACAACGTCGTCTGCACGCCGCATCTCGGCGCCGCCACCAATGAGGCGCAGGAGAATGTCGCCCTTCAGGTCGCCGAGCAGATGAGCGACTATCTGCTGAAGGGCGCCATCACCAACGCGGTGAACTTCCCCTCGATCACGGCGGAAGAGGCGCCGCGGGTGAAGCCCTTCGTCGATCTCGCCGAGAAGCTCGGCTCCTTCCTCGGCCAGCTCACCGAAGCGCCGGTCAAGGGCATCCGCATCGAATACGAGGGCGCGGTCGCGAGCCTGAACCTGAAGGCGATCTCGGCTGCCGCCATCACCGGCGTGCTCCGGCCCTTCCTGCCCGAGATCAACATGGTCAACTCCGCCATGGTGGCGAAGGAGAAGGGCATCGTCGTCGAGGAGCTGACCCGCGAGGTCGCCGGCAATCTCGAAAGCCGGATCAAGATCGTGGTCGAGGCCGAGGACATGCCGCGCCACGCCGCCGGCACGGTGTTCCAGGACGGCAAGCCGCGCATCGTCGAGATCCGCGACATCCAGGTCGATGCCGAATTCGCGCCGCACATGCTCTATGTCCGCAACGCCGACAAGGCGGGCTTCATCGGCCAGTTCGGCTCGCTGCTGGGCGCGGCCGGCGTCAATGTCGCGACCTTCTCGCTCGGCCGCGACAAGCCCGGCGGCGACGCGATCTGCTATGTCGCGGTGGACGAGGCGATCTCGGACGAGCTCCTCGACAAGATCCACGAGATCCCGATGGTCAAGCGCGCGCGGCGCCTGAAGTTCTAAGAGACGGCATGGGTTTTCCGAGCTTTGGCATCAGGGTCGCCGCCCGCAGGGGCGCGGCCCTGGAGCCGCTGAAATTCGAGGTCCGTCGCGACGGGCAGGACGGCGCCTGGTATGCGGTCGCCACCGACGAGAGCGGCATCGTCACCGAGGCGCCGACGCTCGAGGCACTGCGCGAGCGGCTGAAGGGTCTCGTCGCCGATCTGCTCGAGCGCGAGGGCGACTGCCCGATCGAGCTCGAGATCTGCGACGAACTGGCCTCCGGCTGCTGCGAGCTGCCGCCGCGCTGAAGGCGCGCGCCGCTACTTCACCAGCAGCCAGTCCTCGATCACCAGCGCGTCGAGCCCGCTGGTGTAGAACATCAGGATCGCGTCCTCCGCCGTGTGGAGGATCGGCTTGCCCATGATGTTGAAGGAGGTGTTGAGGATCACCGGCACGCCGGTGAGGTCATGGAAGGCCGAGATCAACGCGTGATAGCGCGGGTTGCGCGCCGCGGTGACGCTTTGCAGCCGCCCGGTCGCGTCCTCATGCACCACGGCCGGGACGCGGGCGCGCACCGCCTCCTTCCAGGTGAGCGTGCGCTCCATATAGGGCGCGTCCTGGTAGTTCTCGAACCAGTCGGGCGCATGCTCGGCCAGGATCGAGGGCGCGAAGGGCCGGAAGGCTTCGCGGTACTTCACCTTGGCGTTGAGGATGTCCTTGGCATCGGCCGGGCGCGGATCGGCGATGATCGAGCGGTTGCCGAGCGCGCGCGGACCGAACTCGGCCCGCCCCTGCACCCAGCCGATCAGCTTTCCTTCGGTGAGGAGCTTCGCCGTCACCGGCGCGACCTCCTCCGGCGCGAGCTTGCGCAGCCGCTTCTCCCAGGCCTGCATCCGCTCGAAGGGCTCGGTCGAGACGGTCGAGCCGAGATAGGGCGAGAGCGGCCCCCTCAGTGCGCGCCAGTCCGGATTGCGCTGCGCGTGGCTGAGCCAGGCGGCGCCGATCGCATTGCCGTCATCGGCCGGTGCCGAGGGCACGAAGACCTCGGCGAAGCCGTGGCGCCCGGCGATCTTCCCGTTGAAGGAGGAGTTGAGCGCGCAGCCCCCGGCCAGCACGAGGTTGGGCGACGGCACCAGCGCCGCCGTCTCGCCGAGCAGCGCCTCCATCATCTCCGCGAAGACATCCTGCCCGCAGCGCGCAAGATCGGCCCAGCCGCTGTCGAGCGCATCCGCCGGCCGTAAGGATAGGATCTCCACCGCCACCGCCTGCACGACATCGGCCTTGGCGAAGGAGAGCTTGTGACCCTCGATCGTATAGAGCCGGCGCAGCAGCGCCATCAGCCGCTCGTCGGTCTTTCCATAGGGCGCGAGCCCCATGATCTTCCACTCCTCGCCCTTGGCCTGGTCGAAGCCGGCGAGATCGGTGACGAGGCCGAAATAGAAGCCGATCGATTCGCGCCCGCGATGGCGCTTGACCTCGCGGATGCGCCCACCCTCCAGCGCGAAGATGGCGGAAGCCCCGGTCTCGCCCATGCCGTCGACGACGAGGCAGGCGGCGTCCGTGAAGGGCGAGGACCAGCAGGCATAGGCCGCGTGGCTGAGATGGTGGCCGAAGCGCGTGAGCCCGGTGACGTTGGCCTTGCCGAAGGCGCGGTCGAGCCCGAGCAGCGTGCCGATGCCGGCGCGCTGCTGGCCCTGATGCAGCGAGGCGATCAGCGCGCGCTCGGTCCGCTCGGGCACGAGCGAGCGGTTCAGCTCCGGCGAGAGCTTGAGCAGCGCGTCGAGCGTGAAGGAGCCGGCGCGGCTCATCTGGTCGAGGAAGCCGGTGAAGTCTTCGCCCCAGCTGGTCGCGATCGCGACCTCGGCATCGGCGGGAATGTAGCGCTTCAACAGCGATTCCATCCGCGGCGCCGTATCGGGCTCGCAGTTCGGCGCGCGTTTGAACTGGAGATAGCGCTCGGTCGCCTCGGCGAAGAGGACCTCGCCGTCGGGGCCAATGATCGCGATGGCGGGGTCGTGGAAGGTGGTGGCGAGGCCGATCGTGTAGGTCATGCCGGGAGGATATGCTGCAGGAGCGTGCGGGAGGCAAACGCCTCTGCCGCACGCAGGCGGCCGTCGCTACGGCTTGTCGGCGAAGGCAACGCTGTCGACGATCATTCTGATGGCAGGCTCCAGCGTATCGAAGCGACCCGCGTCGGCCGTGGCGATCAGACGAAGGAACCGTGCCTGGGGGCCGATCGCCATATACTGGACGAAGCGCTTGCGGACGCCGTCGATGTCATGCGTGCCACTGATCAGCACGCCATCAGCCCCCGCGAAGCGGACCTGGTCGCGGCGGGTCACCGTGGCGCTCTCGAAATGGCGGGTCGTCTTGAGCAGTTTTTCAGCAGCCTCGCCGAGCTGATTTGATGCGATCTGGCCGCTGGTCTGGTAGGTCGCGATCAGCATCGGCTGTTCGCTCTTGGGATCGACATTGAGGGCGCCGGCGGTCATCAGAACGCCGAGCCCGCCGAAGGTGTCGACGACGCGGAACGGCTCGCTGGCGCGGATGCGGAAGGGGAGCGCTTCGAGCTTCTGCTCAAGTGTCGGCTCGGCCCCGAGCGAGACCGACGTCACCATCGCGCGGACATCCTGCGCCCGCAGCTTCGTCGTCGTCGGGGCCTGGACCGTCAGCAGCACGGTTCGGTCGCCCTTGAGCAGGGCGATCCATTTGTCGAAGCGCGCCGTGCCCATGGTCTGCGTGCCCGAGGCAAGGGGAACGACGTCGCCGGCACGCCCCTTGAGCGTGTCGAGCGCCACGATGGCAACGTTCTGCTTGGCGAAATTGGTTTTGGCGGTGTCGAGATCGGCAAACAGCTTCGCCACTTCGGGATGGGCGATGGCCGGCATCTCGACAATCACGACCGAGGCTTGCAGTTCCGGATTCTCCAGCCCGGCAAAGCGCGAAGAGGGCACGAATCCCTTGATCGGCTCGAGGTTGACGCTGGTTCCAGGAATGGTGAGGCGCTCCTGCGCGAGGCCGGGCTGCGCCGGAAGCAGCCCCAGCAGAGCGGCGGCGACGCAGGAGAAAACCCGGGCAAGGGAGGAAAACCTGGGGGATGGGATCATGGACATGCCTTTCGGGGGCGCAGGGCGCAGGGCGCCGCTGTGCGATCGGGCGAGTGGATCCTGCTGGCTAGAAGCCAATTATGGCAGCTTGACCGGCCGTCCCTGCAACGCGAGCTTGATGTCCAGGACCGCCGCGGCACCGGCGATCACCCCGAGAGCTGGTCGCGGCGCAGATCGTCGAGGATCGAGAGCCGCCCGAGCGCGCGCTTGAGGTCCCCCGCGCGGGCCTTGCCGATCGTGCCGGGCGCAACCCGGTTGGACGGGCTCAGGCCCTCCGCGATGTCGGCCAGTTGCTGGCTCAGGATGCAGTCGAGCAGCAGCGCATGGTCGCGGTCGATCTCGGCAAGATCGCTCGCACCGCCGCTCCCCAGTTCCGCCACCGCCTCGAGCCGCGCCTGCGTCGCGTGGCGCGGTAGGCCGTGATGCAGCGCCAGCAGCCGCGCCGTGGTGACGATGTCCTTCAGCCCCGTCCGCTTCAGATCGATGCGGCCGTCATCCTCGGTGCGCAAGCCCCCGAAAAGGGTCAGCCCCGCCGCCGGCTGGCCGGCATTCTCCGCCAGCAGCTTGAGGAAGGGGATCTGCCCCCTGGCCGCAGCCCAGGCATCGCGCCAGAGACGCTCCGCCATCGCCTTGTCGCCATGCACGGCCTTGAAGTCGAAGACGATGTCGACGCTGAGCAGGTCCTCGGGGCTGGAGCGGCCGAGCCATTGCGCGATGCGCTGGCGCCAGGTCGCGAGCGAGCCGCGAAAGGCGGGCTCGGACGCCATCACCCCGCCCTTGCAGAGCGGCACGCCGACCTCGTCGAGGATCGCCGCCATGCGCCGGCCGAGCCGCGCGAACCAGCGGTCGGCCTCGCCCTCCGGCTCCCCCTCAGCGAAGACGAGCGCATTGTCCTGGTCCATCGCCAGCAGGCTCTCGCCGCGCCCGGCCGAGCCGAGGACGAGCACCGCATGAGCGCAAGGCGCCGGCCCGGCGCCCTCGGCCACGAGCTCAGCCTCGGCCAGGATGGCGGCACGCCGCGTCAGCGCGCCGACCTCGCGCGCGATCACCGCCGCGATCAGGCGGGCCGGCACATCCTCGGCCAGCAGCGCGCGCGCCATCAGCGGCAGGCGCGACCAGATCTGCCCGAGCGCGGGCGCATCGGGGGCGGCGTCGATGTCGTCGCCCAGCGCCACCGCCGTGCCCGCGCGCAGCTGCAGCAGCTTGAGCGGCGTCACCACCCCGACGATCCGGTCCTCGTCGTCGGTCACGGCGAGATGGCGGATGTTGCGGGCGCTCATCCGCCCGATCGCACGGTAGAGAAAGGCGTCGGCCGGGACCGCCACCACCGGCCGCGAGGCGAAGCGGCCGGCCGGCAGCGCCAGCGCCTCGGCGCCGTGCCGGCCGAGGGCCCGCAGCAGGTCGCGCTCGGTCAGGATGGCGGTGGTCGCCGGATGGGCCTCGCTCGCGCCGAGGAAGACCGAGCTGACGCCCCGGCCGGTCATCGCGGCCAGCGCCTCGGCGACCGCCGTCGCCTCCGGCAGGATCACGGGATCGGCCCGCATCACCTCGCGGACGCGATGGCGATAGGGATAGGAGTCGAGCTTGGGCAGCGGATCGCCGTCGCGGGCGGGCGCGCGCAGCTCCCAGGCCGGCGGGGCCGCGCCCGCCATCGCATCGGTGATGCGGCGGCTGGCTGCGACGGCTTCGCCCACGGTGCGGATGCCGCGTTCGCGCAGGCGCGGCGCGAGCGCGAGGAAGACGAGCCCCGCCGCCATCGCATCGCCGAGCGCCCGGTGGCGCTCTTGCGGCGCAATCTCGAGCCAGGCGCCGAGCGCCTCCAACGAATAGGAAGGCAGGCCCGGCTCGGCGAGCTGCGCCAGCAGGCGGATGTCGAGCGCGAGCGGCTGCACGAAGCGCTGCCCGATCCGCTCCGCCTCCTTGGTCAGCATGGCGATGTCGAAGCCGATGGTGTGGCCGATCACCACCCGCTCGTTAAGGAAGGCGGTGATGCCGGGATAAAGCACCTCGAAGGCCGGTGCGCCGCGCAGGGCCTCCCGGTCGAGCCCATGGACGGCGCGCGACGCGGCGGGGATCTCGACATCGCAGGCGATCAGGCTCTGGAAGGCGTTGGCGCGGTCGAGCCGCCCGCCATCGAGATGGACGGCCGCGAATTCGATCATCCGGGCGCGTTTGACATCGAGCCCCGTGGTCTCGGCGTCGAGGGCGACGCCGCGCACGGCGAAGAGCGGGGTGGCCTGGAGCAGGTTCGGCATGCGGTTGTCTCCGCGCGTCTGCGCAGCAACCTAACGTCAGCTCCCGTCGTCTGACCAGATGTCAGGCGAGGTCGGCGCCTCAGGGGCGCTTCAGCGCCGCGCCGATCAGCGCCTTGGCATCGGCGCTCGCCCAGTCGGCGGGGCCCGGCAGGATCGCGAGCTCGCAGCCGTCGCGGTCGACGATCAGGCTGACCGGCATGCCGTCGACCTTGCGCGCCGCCCGCAGCTCCTGGAACACCCGCGCCTGCGGATCGGCGTAATAGGTCAGCGCCTTGATCTCGCGCTGGGCGAGCCAGGCCTTCGGCTTGTCGAGGTTGCGCGTGTCGATATTGATCGCCACGACCGCGAAATCCGGGCCGCCGAGCGCCGTCTGGAGCGCGTCGAGCGAAGGCATCTCCTTCAGGCAGGGCGGGCACCAGGTCGCCCAGAGATTGACGAGAACCACCTTGCCACGAAAGGCCGAGAGCGTCGTCGGCGCCCCGTCCGGACCGTTGAAGGCAAGGTCGGGCGTCGGCATGGGGGAAGCATGAACCTGAACCGCCGCGACCTCGCCGCGCGCCAGCGGCGCCATCGCGGCGGCAAGGGGCCGGGCGGCCCTGCAAGAAGCGGAATTGCCGGCATCGCCCGCGACGGAGTAGAAGGCCGCACCGCCGGCGAGCGCGACGAGCAGAAGCGCCCCTCCGGCTGCGAACCATTTCGATCGTGACGTCATCGGCGTCCTCAAATCAGGAAAGACCGTCGTGAGCAATCGCATGTGGGGTGGGCGTTTCGCCACGGGTCCCGACGCCATCATGGAGGAGATCAACGCCTCCATCGATTTCGACCAGCGCCTCTGGCGCCAGGACATCCGCGGTTCGCGCGCCCATGCCGCGATGCTCGGCGAGACGGGCATCCTGACGCAGGAGGATGTGGCCGCGATCGACGCCGGGCTCAAGCAGGTCGAGGCCGATATCGAGGCCGGGAGCTTCACGTTCTCGCGTGCGCTCGAGGACGTCCACATGAACGTCGAGAGCAACCTGAAGGACCGGATCGGCGCCGCCGCCGGCCGGCTCCACACCGGCCGCTCGCGCAACGACCAGGTCGCCACCGACATGAAGCTGTGGGTGCGCGACACGCTCGACCAGCTCGACGAGCAGATGGCCGATCTCCAGCTCGCGCTGGCGCAGAAGGCCGAGACCTATGCGGGCGCCGTGATGCCGGGCTTCACCCATCTCCAGTCGGCCCAGCCGGTGACCTTCGGCCACCATCTGCTGGCCTATGTCGAGATGCTCGGGCGCGACCGCGGCCGCGTCGCCGATGCGCGCCGGCGCCTCAACGAATCCCCGCTCGGCGCCGCCGCGCTCGCCGGCACCTCCTTCCCGATCGACCGCGAGATGACCGCCAGGGCGCTCGGCTTCGACCGGCCGACGGCGAATTCGCTCGACTCCGTCTCCGACCGCGACTTCGTGCTGGAGACCCTCGCCGCGGCCTCGATCTGCGCCATGCATCTCTCGCGGCTGGCCGAGGAGATCGTGCTCTGGGCGACGCCGCAATTCGGCTTCGTGCGCCTCTCCGACGCCTTCTCGACCGGCTCCTCCATCATGCCGCAGAAGCGCAACCCCGACGCCGCCGAGCTGGTGCGCGGCAAGGCGGGGCGCGTCTTCGGCCATCTGCAGGCGATGCTGACGATGATGAAGGGCCTGCCGCTGACCTATTCGAAGGACATGCAGGAGGACAAGGAAGGCACCTTCGACGCCCTGCAGACGCTCTCGCTCTGCCTCGCCGCCACGGCCGGCATGGTGCGCGACATGCAGCCCGACCTGAAGGTGATGAAGCGCGCCGCCGGCCTCGGCTACGCCACCGCGACCGACCTCGCCGACTGGCTGGTGCGCGTGCTGAAGATGCCCTTCCGCGACGCCCACCACGTCACCGGCCGTCTCGTCGGCATCGCCTCGGAGAAGAAGGTCGGGCTGGAAAAGCTCAGCCTCGCGGAGATGCAGGCCGTGGAGCCGCAGATCACCGAGGCCGTCTTCGCCGTGCTCGGCGTCGACCAGTCGGTGAGGAGCCGCACCAGCTATGGCGGCACGGCGCCCAACAATGTCCGCCGCCAGGCGCGGCGCTGGCTGAAGAAGCTGGCGACGACAAAGGCGTGATCCTTGCCGTCATGCTCGGCCCTGTGCCGAGCATCCACGCCTTGAGCGCCAGCCCAAGGCGAAGACGTGGATGGTCGGGACAAGCCCGACCATGACGGATGGGACCGTCATTCGAGAATGACGCTCAACACGCCAAAGCCTCGCCTCCGCCGCCATCCTTCGCTACAGTCCCGTTCTCGCCTCGCCCAAGGGTTCGCTTCCGTGCTGCACTCCCGCCTGAAACTCGGCCGCGCCGTCCTCGTCGCGGGCCTGCTCGCTCTCGCGCTCGGAGCCTGCGGCCGCAAAGGCCCGCTCGAGCCGCCGCCGAACGCCACCGGCGCGATCGACCTGCCGGATTCCCAGATCGGCGCGGTCGAGAACAACACCGGCGGCATCGGCGAGACCTCGATCCTGGCCCGCCCGGCCAAGGCCAACCGCGCCATCACGGTCCCTGAGAAGCCCTTCGTCCTCGACCCGATCCTCTGAGCCGCCCCCGATGCACCATTTCAGCTATCGCGACGGCGCCCTCTTCGCGGAGGATGTCGATCTGCGCCGCATCGCCGATGAGGTCGGCACGCCGGTCTATGTCTATTCCTCGGCGACGATCGAGCGGCATTATCGGCTCTATGCGGAGGCCATGACCCGCGCCGCCGGCGACGGCAAGGCGCATGTCTTCTACGCGATGAAGGCCAACGGCAATCTCGGCGTGCTAAAGACGCTGGCTTCGCTCGGCGCCGGCGCCGACACGGTCTCAGAGGGCGAGGTCCGCAAGGCGCTCGCGGCCGGCTTCCCGCCGGAGCGGCTCGTCTTCTCCGGCGTCGGCAAGAGCGAGAGCGAGCTGCGCTTCGCGGTCGAGGCCGGCATCTACCAGGTCAATATCGAGACGGAGAGCGAGCTCGACCTGCTCTCCCGCGTCGCCAGCCAGCTCGGCAAGCGCCAGGAGGCGGTGTTCCGCGTCAATCCCGACATCGGCGCCGGCGGCCACGCCAAGATCACCACGGGCTCGTCGGAGAACAAGTTCGGCGTCTCCTTCGAGGAGGTCGGCCGGCTCTATGCCCGCGCCGCCAACCTGCCGGGCGTGCGGATGATGGGCCTGGCGCTGCATATCGGCAGCCAGATCCGCGAGACGGAGTCCTTCGAGGCGGCCTATGCCAAGATGGCCACGCTGGTCGGCGAATTGCGCGGCGAGGGCCACCGCGTCGAGCGGCTCGATCTCGGCGGCGGGCTCGGCATCCCCTACGACATCCCGAAGGAGTTCGACCACGGCCCGGGCCTGATCGAGGCCTATGCCGATATGGTCGCGCGCGTCACGAAGGGGCTAGAGGTCGAGCTCGGCTTCGAGCCGGGCCGCCTGATCGTCGGCAATGCCGGCATCCTGATGACGCGGGTGCTGCATCTCAATCCGCGCCCGAGCAAGCAGTTCCTCGTCGTCGACGCGGCGATGAACGATCTCGTGCGGCCGGCGATGTACGAGGCCTATCACGAGATCTGGCCGGTGGCGGAGCCGAAGCCCGGCACGCCGGACATCGCCTATGACGTCGTCGGGCCGATCTGCGAATCGGGCGACACCTTCACGACCGGCCGCGTGCTGCCGGCGCTGAAGCCGGGCGACCTGATCGCCTTCATGACCGCCGGTGCCTATGGCGCCAGCATGGCCTCGACCTACAACCAGCGCCTGCTCGTGCCCGAGGTTCTCGTGAAGGGCGCCGAATTCGCCGTGACGCGGCCGCGCCAAACCTTCGAGCAGCTCCTCGGCACAGATCGTGCACCGCCCTGGCTCGCCTGACCGCGTTCACGAAACGTGGAGCGGAGCCGGGCGCGACGTCTTCGCACTGGCCTTGCCATATTCACGTGCTAGCGTCGTCACCTTGACCCGCGAGAGGGCGGGAGATCCCGGCGGCATTCGGGGGCGGCTCGGAGCGACGGCATGAAGGAAGCGCAGCGCCGCGAGGCGCCGGTTCGGATCGAGGGCGTGCGGCAGCGTCTGGCACGCCTCGCCATGGCGTCTCGGCTCGCGCTCGGATGGGAACGGCTCTGGCCGCGCCTCTGGCTGCCCCTCGGCATCCTGCTCACCTTCCTCGCCGTCTCCTGGTTCGGTCTCTGGACGATCCTGCCCTGGCAGGGTCGCGCGCTCGGTGTCGCGCTCTTCGCCACCGCCTTTCTGGCGAGCCTCTGGCATGTCGCGCGCTTCGCGCTGCCGACCCATCGCGACGCGCTGACCCGCCTCGACCACTCCCTCGAAGGCGGGCACCGTCCGGCCTCGGCGCTTGAGGACAGCCTCGCCGTCGGCGCGAAGGACCCGGTCTCGCAGGCGCTCTGGGCCCTGCATGTCGAGCGTCAGAGCCAGCGCATCGAGGGCCTGCGCGTCGCCGCCCCGCAGCCGCGGATGGCCAATCGCGACCGCCACGCGCTGCGCGCCGTGCCCGTTCTCGCCGCCATCACCGCCTTTTTCGTCGCCGGCCCGGAGAGCGATCAGCGCCTGCGCGCCGCCTTCGACTGGCGCGGCCCCTCGCTGCCGGCGCCCGCCACCCGCATCGACGCCTGGATCGACCCGCCGGCCTATACCCGCCTGCCGCCGATGCTGATCGACTTCGCCAAACTGGCGAACGCACCGATCAGCGCGCCCGAGAAATCGACGATCGTCGTCCGCATCGCCGGCAAGTCCGCGATGGACGTCGCCGTGACCGGCCGGCTCGACGCCCTGGCCGAACCGAAACCCGGCGAAGGCAAGGCTGCGGACGGCAAGGCTGCGGACGCGAAAGCGACGGCGGCCCCGGCGGCGAAGCCCGCTCCCGGCCAGGCACCCGCCGTCGTCGAGCGGCGCTACACGCTCGCCGGCAACGGCACGCTGCGTCTCACCGGCTCCGGTGCGCCGGGCGGCACGCTCGCGATCACCGCCATTCCCGACCGCGCCCCGGAAATCGCCTTCCGCGAACCGCCCAAGCCGGTCACCGGCGCGCAGCCTGGCGGGCTGTCGATCACCTATGAGGCGAAGGACGATTACGGCCTCGCCTCCGTCGAGGCGACGGTCGAGCGCGCCGGCCCGCCCTCCTCAGGCCGCTCGCTGGTCGAGGCGCCGAAGCAGGCGCTCAGCGTGCCCTCCTCCCCCTCCGGCGAGGAGGAGCTGAAGAGCACGGTCGACTTCTCCGCCCATCCCTGGGCCGGCGCGAAGGTCCGCATGACGCTGGTCGCGCGCGACGAGGCCGGTCAGGAAGGCCGCAGCGAAGCGGTCGAGGTCGTGCTGCCGCAGCGCACCTTCGCCAAGCCGCTCGCCAAGGCCCTGGTCGAGCAGCGCCGCAAGCTGGTGATGAATGTCGACGACCGCAGCAAGGTCCAGCTTGCCATGGATGCGCTGCTGATCGAGCCCGAGCTCTTCATGAAGGAGACGGGCGTCTATCTCGGCATGCGCCTGATCGGCGAGCGCCTTCGCCGGGCCGGCAGCGACGACCAGCTCCGCGAAGTCGCCGAGCTGATGTGGGCGCTCGCCCTCCAGCTCGAGGATGGCGACCTCTCCGATGCCGAGCGTGCCTTGCGGGCGGCTCAGGAGAACCTGCAGCAGGCGCTGGAGCGCGGCGCCTCCGAGGACGAGATCAAGAAGCTCACCGACGATCTGCGCCGGGCCATGGACCAGTTCATGCGCCAGCTCGCCGAGCAGATGCAGCGCCAGCAGCAGAACGCCGACCCCAATCAGATGTCGCAGCTGCCGGAAAACTTCCGGACGGTGACGCCGCGCGACCTGCAGAACATGCTCAACCGCATCGAGGAGCTCTCCCGCCGCGGCGACATGGCCGAGGCGCAGCGCCTGATGGAGCAGCTCAACCAGATGCTGAACAATCTCCAGATGGCGCGTCCGGGCCAGCAGGACCCGCGCCAGCGCGAGATGAACCAGGCCCTCTCCGATCTCGACCGGATGACCCGCGAGCAGCAGAACCTGCGCGACGAGACCTTCCAGCAGGAGCAGCAGCGCCAGAACCGAGCCCAGCGCGGCCAGCGCCCCGGCCAGCAGCAGGCGCGGCCCGGCCAGCAGGGCCAGCGGCAGCAGGGTCAGCGCGGCCAGCAGCCGGGCCAGCAGCCCGGCGACCAGGGCGAGGACGGCGAGGAGGGCGAAGGCCAGCAGGGTGCGCAAGGGCAGCAGGGCCAAGGCGGGCAGAGTCTCGCGCAGCGGCAGCAGCAATTGCGCGAGCGCCTGCAGGATCTGCAGCGCCGGATGCGCGGTATGGGCGCGCCGCAGCAGGGCGAGCTCGGCGAGGCCGAGGGCGCCATGGGCGAGGCCGGCGAACAGCTCGGCCAGGGCCAGGGCGAAGGCGCACTCGACGCGCAGGGGCGGGCGCTGGAGGCGCTGCGCCGTGGCGCGCAGAACCTCGCCCAGCAGATGCAGGGCCAGCCCGGCGAGGGTGGCGAACCGGGCGAAGGCGCCTTCGGCGAACCCGACGGCCAGCCGGCGGGCCGCCCCTCGGCCCAGCAGCGCGGCCGCGAGGACCCGCTCGGCCGGCCGCAGCGCCAGCGCGACTGGGCCGATGGCCGCGTCCGCGTGCCCGGCGCCGACGAAAGCGCGACCCAGCGCGCCCGCCGCATCCTCGAGGAACTCCGCCGCCGCCTCGGCGACCCGTCGCGGCCGATGGAGGAGCTGGATTATCTGGAGCGGCTGCTCAGGCGGAATTGAGGAATAGGCAGCGTCATGATCGGGCTTGACCCGACCATCTCGGAAACCAGACACCTCTCGTCATGAGATTCTCGGGTCTCCGTTGCGCTGCGCTGCGCCCGAGAATGACGACTGGGTCAGGCTTTGGATCGCTCCCAACTCGCCACCACCGCACCGACGACGATCAACACGCAGGACACGGCGAGCAGCCAGCTCGGCTGGGCGTAGCCCGCCAGCACGAGGATGATCGTCGAGAGCACCGGCGCGGCATAGGACGCGACGCCGAGCAGCGCGACGTCACCCTGCTTCATGCCGATGTCCCAGACCACGAAGGCGAGCCCGATCGAGCCGAGGCCCAGCCCGAATACGCCCGCCCATTCGACCGCCGTCAGCGTCCACAGCGTCGTCTCGAAAGCGAGATGGCAGGCGAAGGCCGGGATGGCGCAGCCGAGCATGGTGATACACAGGCTCTCTGACGGCACGGTGGCGAAGCGGCGGGACACCACCGAATAGCTCGCCCAGACGAAGGCGCCGAGCGCCGCCAGGAGATGCCCGAGCGCGAGCCCCTGCCCCGCCCCGAGCCCGCCCGAGACCAGCAGCGCGGTGGCGGCCAGGCCGATCAGCGCGCCGACCAGATGCCGCGGCCGCAGCCGCCCGCCCGGCAACAGCGCCGCGAACAGCACGATCAGCAGCGGCCAGAGATAATGGATCAGATTGGCCTCGGCCGCCGGCGCCGTCTTCACCGCCGCATAATAGAGCGCCGTATCGCCGAAGGGGCCGTAGAGCCCGAGCGCGAAGGAGGCCGGCGTCGGGCGGATGCGCGCGAGCTGCCCGCGCGCGGCCGCGATCGCGAGGATCAAAAGGCCACCGATCACGAAGGTCATGCCGACGAGCTGGAACGGCGGCACCCGCCCGCTCATCGCCGTGAATAGGGCGAGCGTCGACCAGAGCAGGATGGCGAGGAAGCCGATGAGCGTGGCGGTGCGGGAGGTCATGGCCGAGGCAGGTTGGAGCGGGCTGAAGGGCTCGATAGCAGGCATGCCCCGGAAAGCCGAGAGTGGGAGGGCGCAGATCAATACACCGTCATCCCAGGCGACCGGAGGGAGACCTGGGATGACGGCGTGGTTCTGAACGAGCATCCTATGAGGATCTCGCCGCAGCGCAGCACGGCCTTGGCGCCATGGGCGCCATGATCGCAGCGCCGGATCGCCGCCATTGACCGGAAGGGAGCGAAGGATCAAGCGTCGGGTCATGACGACACTCGCCCTGCCGGCCACCGAGCGCCGCCCGCTGATCCCGATCCTCGTCGCGCTGAGCGCGGCGCATCTGCTGAACGACCTGCTTCAGTCGATGATCCCGGCGCTCTACCCGCTGATCAAGGAGAACTTCCGGCTCGACTTCGGCCAGATCGGCCTGATCACGCTGGCCTTCCAGGTGACGTCGTCCCTGCTGCAGCCCCTGCTCGGCTGGCTGACCGACAAACGCCCCTGGCCTTATGCGATGGTCGCAGGCATGGGCGCGACGCTGCTCGGCCTGCTGACGCTCGCCTCCGCGACGAGCTACCCGCTGGTGCTGCTCGCCGCCGCGCTGGTCGGGCTGGGTTCGGCCGTGTTCCACCCGGAGGCGACGCGCATGGCCCGCCATGCCGCGGCGGGCCGCCAGGGCCTGGCGCAGGGGCTGTTCCAGGTCGGCGGCCATGCCGGCTACGCCATCGGCCCGCTGCTGGCGGCGGCGATCGTCGTCCCGCGCGGCCAGTCGAGCCTGGCCTGGTTCTCCATCATCGTGCTGGTCGCGATGGTCCTGATGTCTTGGACCGCCTCGCGCTACTCAGCCTTCCGCCGTGGCCAGCCGAAAGGGCATGGCGATGAGACCGCCGGGCACGGCCTCTCGCGCGGGCGCGTGCTCTTCGCGATGACGATCCTGATCCTGCTGCTGGTTTCGAAGAACGGCTACAACGCCGCCTTCACCTCCTATTACACCTTCTACCTGATGACCCGCTTCGAGATCACGGTGCAGCTCTCGCAGATCATGCTGTTCCTCTATCTCGCGGTCAGCACGGTGGGCGTCATCATCGGCGGCATGGTCGGAGACCGCATCGGCCGCGACCGGGTGATCTGGCTTTCGATCGTCGGGTCTTTGCCCTTCGCGCTGATGCTGCCCCATGCCGATCTGTTCTGGACCGGCGTGCTCAGCGTGATCATCAGCTTCGTGATGGCGAGCGCCTTCTCGGCGATCCTGATCTACGCCATCGACCTCGTGCCCCACCGCGTGGGGCTGGTCGGCGGGCTGTTCTACGGCCTGTCCTTCGGACTCGCCGGCCTCGCCGCCGCCGTGCTCGGCGCACTCGCCGACAGCATCGGCATCGTCGAGGTCTTCCGCATCACCGCCTGGCTGCCGGCGCTGGGCCTGCTCACCTTCCTGCTGCCGACATCGCGGCGAGGGTGAAGCCGGCGTCATGCTCGGGCCCGACCCGAGCATCTCTCTCAGGAAGCGGGCGCCTCATCGGCGCGTCATTCTCGGGTCGCCGCTCCGCGACGCCCGAGAATGACGCGCCGCCCCCCTCACGCCATGTACTGCCCGCCATTGACCGCGAAGGTCGCCCCCGTCGCGAAGGCGCCCTGCTCGGAGGCGAGGAAGACGACCATCGCGGCGATCTCCTCGGGCTTGCCGAGACGGCCGACCGGGATGCCGGCGATCACCCGCTGAAGGGCGGCTTCCGGCATCGCCGCGACCATGTCCGTGCCGATATAGCCCGGCGTGATCGCGTTGACGGTGATGCCCTTGTTGGCGTTCTCCTGCGCCAGCGCCTTGACGAAGCCGATGTCGCCAGCCTTGGCGGCGGAGTAGTTGACCTGCCCCATCTGGCCCTTCTGGCCGTTGATCGAGGAGATCACGATGATGCGGCCGAAACTGCGGGCGCGCATCCCCTCGATCACGGGCCGGGTCATGTTGAACAGCGAATCGAGATTGGTGCGGATCACATCCGACCATTGCTCTTTCGTCATCTTGTGGAAAAAGCCGTCGCGGGTGATGCCGGCATTGTTCACCAGGATGTCGATCGGCCCGATGTCGGCCTCGACCTTGGCGATGCCCGCCGCGCAGGCGTCGTAGTCGCCGACATCCCATTTGAACACCGGGATGCCCGTCTCGGCCTGGAACTTGGCGGCCGCCTCGTCATTGCCGGCATAGCTGGCGGCGACCTTGTGGCCGGCCTCCTGCAGGGCCCGGCTGATCGCCGCGCCGATGCCGCGCGTTCCCCCCGTGACAAGTGCCACCTTCGTCATGCTTCGTCCCTCCTCATGGCGGCGTGGGCGCCGCGCTATTGTTCCGACAGCTTCAGATCGGGCCTATACGGCCCGTCGACGTCCTTGATGATGGCCTGGCCGCAGACGACCCGGCCTTGCGCGGCGTCAAAAGTCAGGGTCGGATGCCCGTAAAGCACCCAGCCCCGGCTCAGCGCCTCCGAGACCCGGTGACAGAAGGAGGCGTCGTCGGGCCCGGTCAGGTAGCGGTAGAGCGTCGTCTGGCGCGCCATGCCGCCCTCAGCGCTCCAGCGCCATGGCCACACCCATGCCGCCGCCGATGCAGAGCGTGGCGAGGCCCTTCTTGGCGTCGCGACGCGCCATTTCGTGCAGCAGCGTCACGAGCACGCGCGCACCCGAGGCGCCGATCGGGTGGCCGATCGCGATCGCGCCGCCATTGACGTTGACGATCTCGGGGTTCCAGCCGAGGTCCTTGTTGACCGCCAGCGCCTGCGCCGCGAAGGCCTCGTTGGCCTCGACGAGATCGAGATCGGAGACCGACCAACCGGCCTTCTCCAGCGCCTTGCGCGTCGCCGGAATCGGGCCCGAGCCCATGATCGCCGGATCGACGCCCGCCGTCGCCCAGGAGGCGATGCGCGCCAGCGGCTTCAGGCCGCGCTTGGCGGCTTCCTTCGCCGACATGATCACCAGCGCGGCCGCGCCGTCATTGATGCCGGACGCGTTGCCGGCGGTGACGGTGCCGTCCTTCGAGAAGGCGGGTTTGAGCTTCGCCATCGCCTCCAGGGTCGCGCCGTGGCGGGGATATTCATCGGTATCGACGACGATGTCGCCCTTGCGGGTCGAGACGGTGAAGGGAACGATCTCGTCCTTGAACTTGCCGGCCTTCTGCGCGGCCTCGGCCTTGTTCTGCGAGGCGACGGCGAAGGCGTCCTGCTCCTCGCGGGTGATCTGCCACTTGGTCGCGACGTTCTCCGCGGTCGTGCCCATGTGGTAGCCGTGGAAGGCGTCCCAGAGCCCGTCCTTGATCATCGTGTCGGTGAATTTTAGGTCGCCCATCTTGGTGCCGGAGCGAAGATGCGCGGCATGCTGGGCCATGGACATCGATTCCTGCCCGCCGGCGACGATGATGTCGGCATCGCCATTGGCGATCTGCTGCAGGCCGATCGCGACCGTGCGCAGGCCCGAGCCGCAGAGCTGGTTCAGGCCCCAGGCGGTCTTCTGCTGCGGAATGCCGGCGGCCATGGCGGCCTGGCGGGCCGGGTTCTGGCCCTGCCCGGCGGTCAGGATCTGGCCCATGATGACCTCGTCCACATCGGCCGGATCGACCTTGGCGCGCGCCAGCGCCTCCTTGATGGCGGCCGCGCCGAGCTCATGGGCCGGCGTGTTGGCGAAGGCGCCGTTGAAGGCGCCCACCGCGGTGCGCGCCGCGCTGACGATCACGATGTCCGTATCGGCCATGGGGAAATCCTCACTGTTGTCGCGACGTCCGGCCCGGCCGGACGCCTGTTCGGCAGGCACCTTCGAAGCCCGCCGCGCCGCCGTCAAGTCAGCCGAAAGAGAGGGCCGCGCCGAAACTTGCGGCAGCCGATCCTTGAGATGGCGCAAAGACATGCCGCATAGCCCATGCTGTGATCGGCATTTGCGGGCCGGCGCTCAAAAAACTTGCGACGGGCGCGGCAGCGGCTACCATCGCCGCCGGAAGACCGTCAGTCCGGCCGCCGCGCGATCTGTGCGGAAGGCTACGGACCAACGTGCAGGATTCTGATGGCCAGCGACAAAGAACCGACCGTCATCAAGAAATACGCCAACCGCCGCCTCTATCACACGGGCACGAGTTCCTACGTCACGCTGGAAGATCTCGCGGGGCTGGTCCGCAACGGCGAGGATTTCGTCGTCTATGACGCGAAGTCAGGCGAGGACATCACCCGCTCCGTCCTGGCGCAGATCATCTTCGACGAGGAATCCAAGGACGGGCAGAACCTGCTGCCGATCGCCTTTCTGCGCCAGCTGATCCGCTTCTACGGCGACAGCATGCAGGCGCTGGTGCCGCGCTATCTCGAATTCTCGATGGATCATCTGACCAAGGAGCAGAACCAGTTCCGCGAGCAGATGGCCAAGGCCTTCTCCGGCGGTGCCTTCGGCGGCGGCGCCATGGACGCGCTGCAGGCCCAGACCCGCGCCAACATGGCGATGTTCACCGAGGCCTTCCGGATGTTCAACCCCTTCACCGCGGCTGCCGCCGGCAAGGCGCAGGAGGACGCTTCTGCTGCCTCGCCCGCCAAGGGCGACGATCTCGGCGATCTCAAGCGCGAGCTGAGCGAGATGCGCGACCGGCTCGACAAGCTCGCCAGGACGAAGTGAGGCGCAAGGGCTGAGCGAGGCGCAGTTCGGCCGCGCTCAGCTCGCCGCGCGCCGGCCCTGCCCCGGCGCAGGGCGGCGCAGCTCCGCCTTTCCGACCAGATGCCCCTGCAGATAGGTGACGCCCCAGTCGGCGAGCATCCGCGCCTGCGTCTCGTCGTCGACCCATTCCGCCACCGTGTCGACGCCGAGATGGCGCGCGAGGTCGATCAGCGTGCGGACATAGAAGCGGTCGTCGGTCGAGCGACGCAGATTCTGGGTGAAGGTGCCGTCGATCTTGAGCACGTCGATCGGGAAGGCGCGCAGATGCCGCAGCGATGTGTGGCCCGCGCCGAAATCGTCGATCGCCACGCGGGCGCCGCGCTCCTTGATCTTGCCGAGCAGCCGGGCGATCCGCGTCGGGTTCTCGATCGTCGCGGTTTCCGTGATCTCGACGATCAGCCGCTCGGCCAGCCCCCGTCCGCTGCTGGTGCAGGCAAGAAAGGCGTCCATCCATTCCGGGTCGGAAAGCGACCGCGGCGAGACGTTGACCGAGAGCGAGAGTTTCGGATCCTCCGCCAGCAGCGCGGCGGCGAGTTCGAGCACGCGATGGTCGAAAAGCCGCACCAGGCCGCGCCGCTCCAGCATCGGGATCAGCTCGGCCGTGGCGAAGAAGGCCCCCTCGCGCCCGAAGGAGACGCGCAGCAGCGCCTCGTGGAAGGCGATTTCGCGCGTCGTCGCGCGCACGATCGGCTGCAGTGCGAGCTCGATGCGGCGCTCGTTCAGGGCCGCCAGCGCGCTGACGTCGAAGCCCGAATCCTGGTCGCTGCGCACGCGGCTTTCCTGCCGCCGCGCGATCACGACCGCGTCGGAGGCGCCGGCCTTGGCGCCGGAGAGCGCGTTCTCGGCAGCAGAGAGCAGCGTCCCGGCATGGTTGGAGAGATCCGGCGCGATCGCGGCGCCGACGCGCA
Organism: Methylobacterium sp. CCH7-A2; assembly: GCF_001557075.1. NCBI lineage: Bacteria > Pseudomonadati > Pseudomonadota > Alphaproteobacteria > Hyphomicrobiales > Methylobacteriaceae > Methylobacterium > Methylobacterium sp. CCH7-A2. The sequence goes on along the minus strand of NZ_LSKN01000010.1, from coordinate 11,251 downwards.
GCCGCACCAGCGCGATTCCGCGCGCGGTCTCGATCGCGGACTGCGCCACGGCCTTGCTGAAACGCCGCGCCGCGGCCTCGACCTGGTTCTGCGGGCAGCCGGTCAGCAGGATCGCGAAGCGGTTGCCGGAATAGCGCACGAGATGGTCGCGCCGCCGCGTCACCGAACGCAGCCGCTCCTGAACCACGCCGATGATCTCGTCGGTAGCCTCATGGCCGAAATCGTCGTTGAGCCGCGCCAGCTCGTCGATCGCCGCGATCAGGACGACGACATTGCGCTCCGCAGGCAGATGCTCCGAGAGCGCCGAGGACAGCCGGTCGAGCAGGGCCGAACGGTCGCCCAGCTCGCCGGTCTGGCCGAGCAGCTCGTCGGGGCGAACCTGGCGCTCGAGCCGCAGCATGCCGCGGGCGCAGGCGGGCCGCCCGTCGGTGCCGGCGAACCAGCGCCCGGCATCCTCGACCCACATGCGACGGCCGGCCAGTTCGGCCGCATAGCGCGTCCTGTAGATGACGCCCTCGCCCTGATCCTGCCCGCCGGAGGAGAAGACGGCGTCATAGCGGCTGCGGCCGCTCCCCGGCTCGACCAGCCCGGCGAAGCCGAGGCCGCGGGACATGGCGGCGGCGGGAATCGGGCCGAGCACATCGGCGGCGTTCGGGCCCCATTGCAGCGCGTCGCTCTGGATGTCCCAGCTGTAGACGACTTCACCGATCGACGAGAGCAGGTTGCGCGGGTCGACGCGGGCCTCGTCACGCGCACTGAAGATCGACGGCACCGGCATCGGTGAAGCAGCCTCGGGAGGACGGGACGCCCGACGAGCGCTGGACGGTTCGCGGGCGGGAGATGTCCGGAAACGATGCAGTAAGTGTTCTTAACACCCCGTTAAGCCTGGCCGGCCCCTTGCAACTTTCCCTCCGGGCGCAGCGACTGCGTATCGGAGTGGCACATGGCCGAATCGGGGCATCGGGAGCAGGCGGACGGACGCGTGGCGGCGGGCTCGGCCATGCTGCTGCTGCAGCTCGCGGCCAGCCAGGCCGAGATTGGCCCCTTCGCCCGCAGGGGCTGCGAGACGCCGCAGGTCGCGACGGGGCTCTACCGCCGGACGGCGCGCCTTCTCTCCGCCACCGGGCGCCGTCCCTGAAGCGCCTGCGTCTCAGGCCTGGGGATGGTAGACCCAGACGCGTCCGCCCAGCACCTCGTAACGCGTGCTGACCGTCTCGGGATCGCCGGCGTCCGAGAAGCGGCGCTCGGGCGGAGTTTCGCAGGAGACGAGCGCGAACCGATTGATCTGGACGAGCCGGTCCGCCCGTGTCGACCCGGGCATCGGCACGTTCTGCTCGATCACCTCGACCAGCCGCCCCGGTATCACGATGCCGAGCACGATGGCCGTGTGATGGGGCCGGCTCATCACCCATGGCATGCCGACGCGCCCGGCCGGGCCGGACAGCAGGTCGCGCGTGGTCACGGTGCTGCGCACGCTGTAGCCGCGCATCTGGATGATGTCGCCGGCCGCGATCTCGGTCGCCGACCGCACCTCTTCGCCCCAGACATAGTCGGCACGGGCCGAAAAGCGCCGGGTCAGCTGGCGAGAGGTGCGTGCGCGCTGGGCCAACAGCGCGTCCTCCGCGAGGGTCCAGCATTCGCCGTTGCCATGGCGGACGCCAAGCGGCCGCTGGCGCAGCCAGGCGACGATGCGGGCGTTGAGCTGAGGATTGAAGACCATCGCGACCTCCACGCATGACGTCGCGTCGTTGTCGCGGCGATGGCCATCCGGGTTCTGTCGCAGACAAAGAAAAAGGGCCGGCGCAGAGGCCGGCCCCTTTCGAACAACGTTGCGAGACGCTCAGGCCTCGGTCTTGGCCTTGAGGACCTGGCGGCCGCGATACATGCCCGACTTGAGGTCGATGTGGTGCGGGCGGCGCAGCTCGCCGGAGTTCTTGTCTTCGATATAGGTGGGCTGCTTCAGCGCGTCGGCCGAGCGGCGCATGCCCCGCTTCGACGGCGACGTCTTTCTCTTCGGAACGGCCATGATACTCTCCATCGTGCCGCCGCCCGGAAGCGCTGCCCGCAGGCCACGCCACCGCCACGACGACGGATCAATCTCGTGAGGCGTTGCCCATACACGCTGACGGCCGCGCTGGCTAGTGCCGAATCCGGCTTTTCGCAATCCGACCGGCAGGTCAGGCCGGAACGGCGCAATCCCCCAGCGGGCCGAGCTGCCCGACCCGGCGCTGTACCCGCGCGCTGGCCGAGAGCAGGGCCCGGCTCGGCTTCGCCGGGTCGCGCAGCAGCGGGTTGGGCAGCGCGCCGGCCAGACGCGCCGCCTCGGCCGGCGTCAGCTTCGCGGCCGGCTTGCCGAAATGGCGCTGGGCGGCGGCCTCGGCCCCGAACACGCCCTCGCCCCATTCGGCGACGTTGAGATAGACCTCCACGACCCGCGGCTTGCCCCAGGCGAAGTCGATCGCCATCGCCAGCGGAATCTCGAGCGCCTTGCGGACATAGGAGCGGCCCGGCCAGAGGAAGACGTTCTTGGCCGTCTGCATCGTCAGGGTCGAGGCACCGCGCGAGGGCCCGTCCTCGTCCTCCATCACCGCATTGAGCTCGACCCAGTCGACGCCGCGATGGCTGCAATAGCGCTGGTCCTCGGCCGCGATGACGGCCCGGATCAGATTGGGAGAGATGTCCGTGAGCGGCACCCATTGACGCTCGACCGGCTGCAGCGTCAGCCAGCGCCCGAGCATCATCGTCGAGGGCACGGGCACGAAGGCATAGAGCAGGATCGCGACCAGCAGCAGGACCGGCAGCGCCAGCAAAGCGAGCCAGAGGGTCCGCAGCAGGCGCAGCACAGGACTTCGCCGCCTCGCCGCTCCGTCACCCGCCATTGCCGTCATCCCCCTCACGCCTCCGCGCCGGCCTCCGGCTTGACGGTTCGGCCGCTCTCCGGCAAGCCCCGCCGGTCTGCGAACGCGAGGCCCGCGCATGAGTTCCGCCCCCACCCGCGCTCCCGAGGCCGCCGACGGGCTCGCCGCCCGGCTGGGCTGGACCGCCGACGCGATCGAGACCCTGCTCGCCGGGCTGCTGGCCGAGAGCCCGCGCAAGGGCGAGATCGCCCGCCCCGCCCGGCTGCTCGCCGCCATGCGCCATGGCGCGCTCGGCGGCGGCAAGCGCCTGCGGCCCTTCCTGACGGTCGAGACCGCCCGCCTCTTCGGCGTCGCGCCCGCGGACGCCCTGCGGGCCGGTGCGGCAGTGGAGCTGGTCCACTGCTATTCGCTCGTCCATGACGACCTGCCGGCCATGGATGACGACGACACGCGCCGCGGCCGCCCGACCGTCCACAGAGCCTATGACCAGGCCAGCGCGATCCTCGCCGGCGACACGCTGCTGACCTATGCCTTCGAGGTGCTGGCCGACCCCGCAACCCACCCCTCCGGCGAGATCCGGGCCGCGCTGGTGCTGGCGCTGTCCCGCGCGGCGGGGCTCGGCGGCATGGCCGGCGGCCAGATGCTGGATCTCGCCGCCGAGGGCCGCTTCGGCAGCGGCGAACCGGCTGCTCTCTCGGAGGCCGAGATCCGCAGGCTGCAGGCGATGAAGACCGGTGCGCTGCTGGCGGCGAGCGTCGCGATGGGCGCGATCCTCGGCGGCGCCTCGGCCGCGCAGCGCGCATCCCTGGACAGCTACGGCCGGGCGCTCGGCGCGGCCTTTCAGGTCGCCGACGACATTCTCGACGTCGAGGCCAGCCCCGAGCAGCTCGGCAAGGCGACCGCCAAGGACCAGGACAAGGGCAAGGGCACTTTGGTGCAGGCGCTCGGCCTCGACGCCGCCAAGCGCGAACGCGACGCCCTCAGCGCGGCGGCCGTGGCGGCCCTTTCCGGCTTCGGGCCGGAGGCGGATATCTTGCGTGCGGCGGCGCGGTTCGCGGCGGAGCGGGCGAGCTGAGCGGTTACGGCGGGAGCCGATAGCGACGCCGCCGAGGAAAGCCGTCATCCCGGGACGACCGAAGGTCGGCCCGGGATGACGTGAACGGGTTCCTACCGCCAGCGCCCGAAAGCGTCGGCCAGCGTCTGCCCGCCCGGCACGCCCTTCTCGAAGGTGATGATGCCGCGCCGGCCGGAGGCGAAACGCACCGGCACGTCGATCCAGCTGCGGGTCAGCATCAGCTCGATGTTGCGGTCGACCTCGACCGGAACATTGGAGAGCGCCGCCACGAAAAGGTTTTCGCCAAGCGCGGAGTTGATGGCCGAGAGCGGTGCACCGCGCTCGCTCTCCTCCGCCTTGAACTGCGGCACGCCGACCTCGCGCACCGCCTCCGTCGCGGGATTGCCGGTGCTTGAGAAGCGCATCCCGATGATGTGCGAGGCCGGGAAGGCCGAATCGGTGTTGCGGCGGACGGTGAAGTCGAGCGTCAGGCCGATCTCGGTGAACTCAACCGTTGCGCGCACGATCGTCTCGACCGGCCGGCCCTGGCCGACGCTCTCGCTGTCGAGCCGCCAGAAAGCCCGGCCATTGACGGCGCGCGGCGCCTGCGGGCTGTTGGGATCCTCCGTGTAGAGGATCGCCCGCTGCGCCACCGTGATCTCCTGCGAGGGCGCGGCCCCACTGGCCGACGGCCGCGTCGCGGGCGGCTGGGAACCGGCCTCGCCGACGCGCTCGTTGATCTTGCCGGCGGAGTCCGCCTGGGGCGCCGGCGCGGGCGTCTCGCTGCGCGGACGCTGGACGGTCTCGGGCGGGTTCACCTTGTTGACGTAATAGGCCGTCACTGCGATGGCGGCGACGGCAACTGCGACACCCCCCGCCACCACCGCCGTCCGCAGATGGCCGGGCTTGACGCGCTTCTCGCGGGGCGGCGCGATACGCGGCCGCGCCGGCTGCGACTCGGCCGGATCGTCGCGGCTCTCGCCGAAGCGGTCCTCCTCCGGCGCGGCGGCGTTCACAGGCGGGCGCGGCGGCGGGGCGGCAGGCTCCGGCAGAGGCGGATCGTCGAAGGCCGGCACCGTCTCCAGCGGCGGCTGCAGCGAATCGATGCTGGGCGGCGGCGGCGTGTCGTCGTAATCGGCCTCGATCCGCGCCACGGCCTCGTCGAGCGCCAGCCGCTCCCGCATGATCTCGGCCTCGCCCAGCGGCGGGTCGAGGCTGCGCAGCTGCGCCACGAGGGCGGTCCTGGCACGGTCGTAGATCGCCTGGCGCGCTGCCGGCGACGTGTCGGACAGTCCGGCCACGGCACGAGCCAGGATGGGATAGAAGTCGGCCATTGGCCTCACTTGTCGCTGTTGCGGGCCTGCGTCAACCCTTGGCGGAGCAGCCGGTTTCAGCCCTCGAAGGGGTTGTGGACCAGGATCGTGTCGTCGCGTTCCGGGCTGGTCGACAGCACGGACACGCTCGCGCCGATCAGCTCCTCGATGCGGCGGACATATTTGATCGCCTGCGCCGGGAGATCGGCCCAGGAGCGGGCGCCAGCGGTCGAGCCCTCCCATCCCTGAATCGTCTCGTAGACCGGCTCGACACGGGCCTGGTCGCTCTGGCCGGCCGGCAGATGCTCGAGGATCTCGCCGTCGAGCCTGTAGCCGGTGCAGACCTTGATCTCCTTGAAGCCGTCGAGGATGTCGAGCTTGGTCAGCGCGATGCCGTCGATGCCGGAGGTCTTCACCGTCTGGCGCACGAGGCAGGCATCGAACCAGCCGCAACGGCGCTTGCGCCCGGTGACGACGCCGAACTCCTTGCCCTTCTGGCCGATCAGCTCACCGATCTCGTCGAACAGCTCGGTCGGGAACGGCCCTTCGCCGACGCGGGTCGTATAGGCCTTGGCGATGCCCAGCACATAGCCGACCGCCGAGGGGCCGAGCCCCGAGCCGGTCGCGGCCTGGCCGGCGACGATGTTGGAGGAGGTCACGAAGGGATAGGTGCCGTGGTCGACATCGAGCAGCGCGCCCTGCGCCCCCTCGAACAGGATGCGCTTACCCGCACGGCGCTGCGAATCGAGCAGCGCCCAGACCGTATCCGCGAAGGGCAGGATCTTCGGCGCGATTTCCTTGAGCTGCGTCAGCAGCTCGGCGCCGTTGACCTCGTCGATGCCCAGGCCGCGGCGCAGCGCATTGTGATGGGCGAGCATGCGCTCGATCTTGGCCTCCAGGATCGCGGGGTCCTTCAGGTCGATGACGCGGATGGCGCGGCGGCCGACCTTGTCCTCATAGGCCGGGCCGATGCCACGCTTGGTCGTGCCGATCTTGAGGCCGGCATTGGCGGTCTCGCGGAAATGGTCGAGCTCGCGATGCAGCGGCAGGATCAGCGTGGCGTTGTCGGCGACGCGGAGATTCTCGGGGGAAATCGCGACGCCCTGCGCCTGCAGCCGCGCGATCTCCTCGACCAGATGCCAGGGATCGACCACGACGCCGTTGCCGATGACCGAGAGCTTGCCGGGCCGCACGATGCCCGACGGCAGCAGTGAGAGCTTGTAGACGACGCCGTCGATCACCAGCGTGTGGCCGGCATTATGCCCGCCCTGGAATCGCACCACGACATCGGCCTGGCTCGACAGCCAGTCGACGATCTTGCCCTTGCCCTCGTCGCCCCATTGGGCGCCGACCACCACCACATTTGCCATGGTTCAGGGGTTCCTGCTTGTCCTAAGTGAGTCTTGCGCGTGTCGTTTCGGGCAAGCGCCGCACATGAAAAACCCCGGCGCAAGACCGGGGTTCGAAGGCAGGTTCTTGCACGCCCTCATGAGCCAAGAGCGCGCCGAGGTCAAGGTTGGCGCGCATGGCCGGCGGCGGCGGGCGGGTGTAGAAGATGAGCCGGCGGCCGCCCGCAGGACCGATGCGGGCCCGCGCCAAGGGGATGAAGACACCGATGACGAACACGCTCGACGCCTGGCTCGACCGGCACCACGCCGCTTTCACGGCGATCCGCCAGGACATCCACGCCCATCCCGAACTCGGGCTCGAGGAAACGCGCACCGCCGCCCTCGTGGCGAAGAATCTGCGCGAATGGGGTGTCGAGGTGACGGAAGGAATCGGCGGGACCGGCGTTGTCGGCGTCATCCGCGGCAAGCGCGCCGGCCAGCGTGCGGTCGGGCTGCGCGCCGATATGGACTGCCTGGCGCTGGAGGAGCAGACCGGCCTGCCCTACGCCTCGCAGCACCCTGGCAAGATGCACGCCTGCGGCCATGACGGCCACACCACCATGCTGCTCGGCGCCGCGCGCTACCTCGCCGAGAATCCGGATTTCGCCGGCACCTGCATCCTGATCTTCCAGCCGGCCGAGGAAGGCCGCGGCGGCGCCAACGCCATGCTGGCGGACGGGCTGTTCGACCGCTTTCCCTGCGACGCGATCTATGGCCTCCACAACACGCCCGGCCTGCCGGCCTCGCATTTCGGCACGGCGGTCGGCCCCTTCCTCGCCTCGGCCGACAGCTGGGAGGTCGTCTTCCGCGGCGTCGGCGGCCATGGCGGCTCGCAGCCGCATCGCTCGACCGACATCACCTATGCCCAGGCGCAGTTCGTGCTGGGTCTCCAGGGCATCGTCGGCCGCAACGTGCCGCCGCTCGACACCGCCGTGATCAGCGTCGGCTACATCCATGGCGGCGACGTCAACGCGTCCAACGTGATTCCCTCCGAGTTGGTGCTCGGCGGCACGGCCCGGACCTATTCCGCCGAGATCCGCGACACGGTCGAGCGCCGCATCGGCGAACTGGCCGCTGCCACCGCGCTCGCCTGGGGCTGCAGGGCCGAAGCGACCTATCACCGCGGCACCAGCCCGCTGATCAACAAGGCAGAGCAGGTCGCGGTCGCGGTCGCGGCGGCGTCCGCTTCGGTCGGCGCCGACCATGTCGACGGGAAGATGCGGCCGGGCACGGGCGGCGAGGATTTCGCCGAGATGATGCTGATCAAGCCGGGCGCCTTCATGCGCATCGGCAACGGCGTCGAGGCGGACGGCTCCTTCAAGGGCCTGCACACCCCGCTCTACGACTTCAACGACGCCATCATCCCCGACGGCATCCGCTACTGGGTCAATGTCGTGCAGGAGGAGCTGGGCATCGGGGAGCGGGCGGCGGCGGCCTAAGGCACAACGCGTCATTCCGGGGCGCCGCGAAGCGGCGAGCCCGGAACCCATAACCGCAGGTCCTTCCGAATCGGGCTCCACGCGGCCACCTCATCCTGCCGATCGAGAGGTTATGGGTTCCGGGCTCTTCGCTTTCGCGAAGCCCCGGAATGACGGCGCCCCCCTCTGCAGGGCTCCCCTCCAAGCCCGTCGGTTGCGCGGCCCGGAGGCAGGTCCTATGCGGCGGGCTCACGCAAACCAGCGGGTCATCCCCATGCAATCGCTCGCCATCTCGACACTCACCATCTGCGGCATCGAGGAACTGCCCGCCCACAGCCTGCGCCGGGTCACGCATGTGCTTTCGGTGCTGGACCCCGACTGGCCCGAGATCGACGCTTTCGGGACCTTTGGCGAGCACACCCGCGTGACGCTGCGCTTCCACGACATCATCGATCCCGCACCCGGCAAGATCCCTCCCGAGCCGGAGCATGTCGCCCAGATCCTGCGCTTCGGCGAAGGGCTGCGCGAGGGCGTCGGTGAGCGGGTCGAGGGCCATCTCCTCGTCCACTGCCATATGGGCATCTCGCGCTCGACCGCGGCGATGCTCATGCTGATGGCGCAGAACGATCCGGAAGCGAGCGAGGACGCGCTGTTCGAGCGCCTGCGCACCGTGCGCCCGCAGGCCTGGCCGAACTCGGTGATGATCGGCTTCGCCGACGCGCAGCTCGGCCGCGGCGGGCGCCTCACGCAGGCGCTGCGCCGCCATTACGGCCGGCAGCTCCAGACCGAGCCGCGCTATACCGACTGGATGACACGGCTCGGCCGCGGGCGCGAGCTCGAGATGGCGGTGTGAGCGGTGGTCGTTTGTCCCTCCGACACTCGGCCGTCATCCTGGGCGACCGAAGGTCGTCCCGGGATCCATCCGAGGGCGGCGCAGAGCCCGATGATGGATCCCGGCCTGCGCCGCTGCGCGGCTGGTCCAGGATGACGCGTGGTTCGTGAGCAAACTTCCCCGCTCCCTCAGTTCAGCGGCCGCGGCAGAGGCTGCGGCCCCGGTCCCGGCTGCGGGGCATAGGTGACCTCGCGGTCGCCCGGCCATTTGATCCGGTAGGCGACCCTGATCTCCTTCTCGGCGCCGGGCGCGAGGTCGAAGGTCCAGGCCGAGACGCCGCGCTTGTCACCGACCTGCTTTTCGGTCGGCGGCGTGGTCTGCGCCGGCAGGCTCTCGACCGTGATCGCGCTGTTCTCCGAATAGGGAATGCGCTCGGTCACCGTCACCTTCACCGGCTGGGCGTGCAGGCTCTTCACCACCGTGCGGAACTCGCGCAGATCGGTCCGGCTCTGGCCCAGCCAGTTCGGCTCGTTCTCCCGGCGGCGCACCGGCGCGCGCGTGACCTTGAGCTTTTCGTCGGCGCCGAAGCCGAGCTCCACCCTGTCGCCCGGCGCCACCAACCCGATCCGGCCACGCCCGATATAGGTGCCGTCGCGATGCAGGGCCACGGGGCCCGGCAGCAGCGGCGCCGCCTCCTCATGCACGAAGCTCGCCTCGAGATAGGCCCTCTCCTCCAGCTCCGGCACGATCCGCGCCGTCAGCGCCGGGTCCGCCTTGGCCTGGCTCAGCAGCACGGTCTTTGAGGAGCCGTCCTGTGGAATGGTCGCGCGGCCGGGCACCTGGAAGCTCGCCTGATAGGCGCCCGCCTCGACCGTCGCGGTCTGAGCCTCCGCCGCGACGGGTGCGGGCGCGGCCGCCGCGCGCTGCGAGGCCTCGGCCTGGGCGTCCGCTTCCGCCTTGGCCCGGGCGGCCGCCATCGGGGCCTGGGCGGCGCGTGCCGTCGGGCGCGCCTCATAGAGCACCGGCGGTTCGAAGAACATGACCTGCACCGGCGTCAGTTCCGGAACCCGGGTGCCACCGGCCGAGCGCGTCGTCGACAGCGTCAGCGCGACCTCGCTCCAATCCTCCCCCGTGCGCTGGCGAAGTTCAGCACGGCGCACCAGTTCGAGACCCGGCTTGCCGCCGGCAGCCGCCGTCGCCAGCCGCGCTTCGTATTGCGGGGTCCAGCTCGCCCCGCCGACGCGGTAGCTGACCGTGAACTCGGCCGCGACCGGCCCGGGCGCCTCGACCGCGATGGCGACGTCGCGCTTCGGTGCGCCCGGCCGCCCCGGCTGCGGCTTCGCCCGTTCCAGCGCCACGATCTCGCCCTCGACCTCGGCCGCGCGCGCCCGCACGCCGCGCAATTCCTCATGCACCTTGACCAGCGCCGTGCCGATCGCCTCGAACACGGCCGGCCAATCCGCCACCGGCAGAGCCTTGCCGTCGGGCCCGAGCTTGTCGGGTCCGGTCTGGCCGAAACGCTCGATCGTGGCGCGCTTGGCCTCGATCGCGGCGATCTGACCCGCGAGGGTCTCCTTCTCCTCGCGCAATGTCTTGAGCTTGCCCTCGATCACCGCATCGAGAACCGGCCGGGCCTCGCCGGGAGCCAGACGGACATCGACGGCACCGACCGAGAAGCCCGCGCTGCCCTTGCCCTCGACGCGGATCGAGGCGGGATCGATCGTCGCCGGCAGGCCGCGCAGCACGATCTGCGAGGCGCCCTGCAGCAGCTCGGCCTTGCCAAGCCGCGTCACCACCGCTCCGTCGGGATAGACCGTGACCCGGTCGATGCGGGTGGGGAGCTCGATTTCGGCTGCGGCGGCGAAGCCGGGCGCCAGCACGAGGGCGGCGGCTAAACGGGTCATCATGGTCGGCTATCCCCTGGGCGATCACGTCGCCGTGATAGGCGCGTCCGAATTCGGCGGGGCCAAGGCGGAATTGGGCCCGATTGCGGACGACGCCACCCGATCGCGGTCTGCGCCCAGCGTCGTCCTTCCATTGCAGGAGGCCGATACGAAAAAGGCCCCGCCGTCCGGCAGGGCCTTTCGCTGATCCCGGCGAGGTCGCTGGGAGGTCAGAACTCTTCCCAGCCGGCATCGCTGGCGCGGCTGTTGGCGACCTTCTTGGCCGGAGCCCGCGCGGCGGCGGGCGCCGGAGGCGGCGCGGGACGCGCAGACGGGCGGTGGCCGGCGAAAGCGGCCTCCGCGAGCTGGCGCAGACGGGCGGGCTCGCCGGCCGGAGCGGAGGGGGCCGAACCCATGGCGCCCCCTGAATCCGGACCGGTCTTGAAGGCCGCGACGAGGTCGTTGAGCTGGCCGATGCGGCTGGAGAGCGAGGCGGCCGAGGCTG
>NZ_LSKN01000085.1:0-74925 GCF_001557075.1 Methylobacterium sp. CCH7-A2 | reverse complement strand
GGGGCGACGGCGCTGTCGCGGGCGGCCAAGGCCGAGCCCGACGGCTATACCATCGTCATTGGCAACAGCGGCACCAATGCCGCCTCCTACACGATCTATCCGGATCTGAAATACACCAACGCCGATTTCGCGCCGGTCGGGCTCGTCGCCAAGACTTCGCCGATGATCGCGCTGAAGCTCGATTTCCCGGCCAAGACGCTGGCGGAGTTCGTTGCCTACGCCAAGGCCAATCCCGGCAAGGTCAGCCTCGGCCATGCCGGCGTCGGCTCGTCGAACTATCTGATCTGCCGGACCTTTATCAAGGCGTCGGGCGTCGATGTCGCGCTGGTCAGCTATCGCGGGGCGGGGCCGGCGCTGAACGACCTGATGGGCGGCCAGATCGACGGCGTCTGCGATGCGGCGACCTCGCTGTCGGGGGCCGTTCAGGGCGAGAAGGTGAGGGCGCTCGTCGTGGCGACGCCGGAGCGGCTGGCGAGCCTGCCTGCCGTCCCGACCTCGGCCGAGGCCGGTCTGCCGGCCTTCCAGGCGCAGGGCTGGAACGCCATCTTCGTGCCGAAGAACACGCCGGAGCCGGTGATCGCCAAGCTCAACGCCGCGCTGAAGACCGCTCTGGCCAGCCCGAACCTGCAGGACCGCTTCAAGACCCTGTCCTCGGTCGTGCCGACGGCGGAAGAGGTGACGCCGGCCTTCGTGGCCAAGATGGTGCCGGCCGAGATCGAGAAGTACCGGCTGCTGCTGCAGGACAAGTAGGGCGCTGAGCCCTGCCGCAGGGGCGCGGCTGGAAATCGCCCTCGCATCGGCCTATCTCTCGCGACGAGTCGCGCCGTCGCAGAGGAGACGCCAGATGCAGCGCAAGGTCATCTCGAGCCGCGGGCTTCTGCTCGCGGCGGCGCTGGCGGCGCTGCCCGTCGCGGTGTCGCCCGCGGCCGCGCAGACGCCGCTGCGGCAGGTGCCGGAGACGCGGCAGGAGATCTCGCTCTCCTTTTCCGGCGTCGTGAAGCGCAGTGCCGGCGCCGTCGTCAACGTTTATGGCGCGCGGGTCGAGAAGCAGCCGCGCAACCCCTTCATGGACGACCCCTTCTTCCGGCGCTTCTTCGGCGACCGGGGTTTTGGCGTGCCGCAGGAGCGCGTGCAGCGCTCGCTCGGCTCGGGCGTGGTGGTCGATGCGAGCGGGCTCGTCGTCACCAACAACCACGTCATCGAGGGCATGAGCGAGGTCAAGGTCGCCTTCGCCGACAAGCGCGAGGTCGAGGCGACGATCCTGCTGCGCGACCCGCGCACCGATCTCGCCGTGCTCAAGCTGAAGTCGGCGAAGGATCTCGTCGCCATCGAGCTGGCGGATTCGGACAAGGTCGAGATCGGCGATCTCGTGCTCGCGATCGGCAACCCCTTCGGCGTCGGCCAGACGGTGACGCAGGGCATCGTCTCGGCGCTGGCGCGCACCCAGATCGGCGTCGGCGACGCGCAGTCCTTCATCCAGACCGACGCCGCCATCAACCCCGGCAATTCCGGCGGCGCGCTGGTCGACATGCAGGGCCGCGTCATCGGCATCAACACGGCGATCTTCTCGCGCTCTGGCGGCAGCCACGGCATCGGCTTCGCGATTCCCGCCGCGATGGTGCGGGTCGTCGTCGAGAGCGCGAAGAGCGGCGCGAAGACCGTCCGGCGCCCCTGGTTTGGTGCCAGGCTGCAGGCGCTGACGCCGGATGTCGCCGACGGGCTCGGCCTCGACCGGCCGGCCGGCTCGGTGGTCGCCGGCGTGGTCGAGAAGGGTCCGGCGGCGGAGGGCGGCCTGCGCCGCTCCGACGTCATCCTGGCGGTCGACGGGGTCGCCGTCGACGATCCCGAATCCTTCGGCTACCGCTTCGCGACGCGCCCGCTCGGCGGCACCACGACGCTGACGGTGCTGCGCGGCGGCAAGCGCGTCGTGCTCCCGGTCAAGCTCGTGCCCGCGCCGGAGCTGCGCCCGCGCGAGGCGATCACCCTCGGCGGCCGCAGCCCGCTCGCGGGGCTTACGGTGATGAACCTCTCGCCCGCGGTCGCCGAGGAGCTGGCGCTGGACGCCGGCACGGATGGAGTCGTGGTCGGCGAGGTCGAGGAGGGCAGCACGGCGGCCCGCATCGGCTTCCAGAAGGGCGACATCATCCAGGCCCTCAACGGCGAGCGCATGGACACATCGCGCGAGGTCGAGGCCGCGCTGAAGGAGCGCCGCCGTGCGTGGGAGGTGACGATCTCGCGCGGCGGCCAGAGCGTGACCTCGGTCTTCCCGGGGTGAGCGATCTCTTCGCCGCCTCCGGGCTCGACAAATCCGGCCCGCGCCCGCTCGCGGACCGGATGCGGCCGACGACACTGGGCGAGGTCGCGGGTCAGGAGCACCTGACCGGGCCGGAGGGCGCGCTGACGCGGCTGGTGCAGTCGGGCTCGCTCGGCAGCCTGATCTTCTGGGGTCCGCCCGGCACCGGCAAGACGACGGTGGCGCGGCTGCTGGCAGGACAGGTCGATCTCGGCTTCGAGCAGATCAGCGCGATCTTCTCCGGCATCGCCGATCTCAAGAAGGTGTTCGAATCGGCGCGCGGGCGCCGCCTCGGCGGCAAGGGCACGCTGCTCTTCGTCGACGAGATCCACCGCTTCAACCGCGCCCAGCTCGACGCCTTCCTGCCCGTGATGGAGGACGGCACGATCACGCTGGTCGGCGCCACCACCGAGAACCCGTCCTTCGCGCTCAATGCCGCGCTGCTCTCGCGGGCGCGGGTGCTGACCTTCAAATCGCTCGACGAAGGCGCGCTGCTCTTCCTGCTCGGCCGGGCGGAGCTTTTGGAGAACCGGGAGCTGCCGCTGACGCCGGAAGCCCGGCTCGCGCTGGCCCGCTTCGCCGATGGCGACGGGCGCGCCGTGCTGACTCTGGCCGAGGAGTTGTGGCGCGCCGCCAAGCCGGGCGAAATCTTCGACGAGGCGGGGCTGAGCGAGGTGATCCAGCGCCGCGCGCCGATCTACGACAAGGCGCAGGACGGCCACTACAACCTGATCTCGGCCCTGCACAAGACGATCCGCGGCTCGGACCCGGATGCGGCGCTCTATTATTTCGCCCGCATGCTCGATGCCGGCGAGGACCCGCGCTTCCTGGCGCGGCGGCTGGTGCGGATGGCGGTCGAGGATATCGGGCTGGCCGACCCCCAGGCGCTGGTCCATGCCCGCGCCGCCGCCGAGACCTATGAGCAGCTCGGCTCGCCGGAGGGGGAGCTCGCGCTCGCCAACACGGTGATCTACCTCGCTACCGCGCCGAAATCGAACGCCGCCTACAAGGCCTACAAGGCGGCCCGCCGGGTCGCCGCCGAGCGCGGCTCGCTGATGCCGCCCAAGACGATCCTGAACGCGCCGACCAAGCTGATGAAGCAGGAGGGCTATGGCGCGGACTACGCCTATGACCACGACGCGCCCGACGCCTTCTCCGGCCAGGACTACTGGCCCGACGCGCTCGGCCGCCAGCTCTTCTACGACCCGCCCGAACGTGGCTTCGAGCGCGAGATCCGCAAGCGGCTGGAGTATTGGGAGAAGCTGAGGCTGGAGCGCGGGGAGGGGTGAGAGGCGGCCCGTCGCCATTTGATCGACCGCAAGGCGTTGGCGTGCGTCGACCTTAAATTGGCGACCCGCGCCCACCCCCGGGCTGCGCGGGTGCCTCCCTCATGATCTCTCTCATCGCCCGGGCTCTCCTGATCGTGCCCTCGCTGATCGCGGGCTGGTTCGTCTCGGAGGAGGACGTCGCCTACTGGATCGTCGCCTTCGCGATCGGGCTGGTCTTCCTTCTGCTGACCATCGCCTTCGAGCTCTATGTGCATCCGCTGCTGCGGCGAGGGTCGAAGGGGTAGGGGGCGGGGTCGAGCAGCCTCAGCCCTCATCCTGAGGAGCGCTCGGAGAGCGCGTCTCGAAGGATGGTCCAGCTGGTGACGGAGTCTCCTGGATCATCCTTCGAGACGCCGCTTCGCGGCTCCTCAGGATGAGGGCTGGTGGGTCCGGGCAGCGCTGCGGCGCGGGCTCAGCTGCCCTCAGAACGACCGCTCGATGAAGAGCTGGGCCGAGAGCTGGCGGCCGCCGAGGCTGGCGGCCAGGGTGCGGCCGGCGAAGGCGATGTTCGTCCAGGCGATCGAGCCTTCCAGCCCCGCCTTGAAGCCGTCCACCGGCGTCCAGACCAGATTGGCGCTGGCGCGGTCGATCCTGAGCTTGCCGCGGCTGGCATTGGTGAGCGGCACGCTGAGCTGGTAGCGGCTGACGAAGAGATTGCTGGCGAGCTCGTCCGTCCATTCGCGCCGTGCCGCGAGGACGCCGGAGAAGCCCCGGCTGGAGTCGCTCGGCGTGATGACCTGCCGGACCACCGTGGCGTCGAGCGAGGAGCCGATATAGGCGGCGGCGTCGGTCGCGCTCGCGATCTGCGCCGTGATCTCGCCGGGGCGGCCGAGGATCGGCAGCTCATAGGTCGCGCCGAGGATGCCGGCCCGCCCGAGGCGATGCGGCGAGCCCGCGACATCGCGCAGCGCCCCGCCCAGATGCAGCGTCAGGGCGCCCTGCGTATAGGTCAGGCGGGCGACACCGTCGGGCACGCGGCCGTTGGTGACGGGAATCGAGGAGGTCGTCGCGAGCGTCGGGTCCTCCAGCGCGAGCGCCAGGTTCCAGCGCTCGGTGAGGTCGCGTTCCCAGGCGATGAGGCCGACATTGCGGCCCGGCAGACGGGCGCTGAAGGCGAATTCCTCGCCGGTCCAGAAGCTGAAGCGCGAGCCGGAGAGGCCGAAGGTCATCGTGCCGAGCATGACGATCGCCTCTTCCACCAGAATGCTGTCGGGCTCGCCACCGCCGGGGCGCAGCGACATCTCGAAGGCGGAGCCGACGCGCAGGCCGGAGGCTAAGTCCATCGCCGTCTCGAAACGCAATGACGAGGTCGTCGGCCAGGAGAAGGCGGGCGCGGGCTGCGACGCGCCGGCCCGGGGAATGCGGTAGCTATCATATTGCAGCCCGGCGGTGACCGAGCCGGTGATGGCCAGGCAGGTGGCGGAGCCGGGCAGGATCAGGCCCCGGACGTCGTCCTCGTCCTCGTCGTCTTCGTCTTCACTCTCGTCGTCGTCCGCGTTGTCATCGCCCGATGCGTCCGGCTTGGCCGCCACGGTCTCTGCGGGCGCCGGGAACAGAGGAGCGATGTCGGGCGGGCGGATCACGCAGGCGCGGGCGAAGGCCGGCGGCTTGCCGGCGGGCAGGCGCGGCGCGGCGGCCGCGACCTCCGCGAGCAGGACGGTCCCGAGCGCCAGCAGCAGCGCGCGCAGGACGCCGCCTTGCGCCATCGTCGTCGCGGCTCGCCTCCGCATCGCCCGTCTTCGCCCCCCGGCCGGTCGTCCCGCTCCTACACCTTTCAGACGGACCGCGCCCCGGCAAGGCCCCGATTTCGTTTGTGCGGCCGGCATGGGCTGGCTATTGCAGGTCGATGACCTCCACGCTCCTCGTCTTTTTCGGCGCCGGCCTCGGCGGCGTGCTGCGGCACGGCGTCAATCTCGTCTCGCCGCGCTGGTTCGGCACCGGCTTTCCCGGCGGCACGATGCTGATCAACATCCTCGGCTCGGCGCTGATGGGTGTGATCGCGGGCTGGCTCGCCTTCAGGACGGAGGCCGGCTGGTCGCAGCATGCCAGGCTGTTCCTGACGACCGGCATCCTCGGCGGCTTCACCACCTTCTCGGCCTTCTCGCTCGACGCCGTGCTGCTCTGGGAGCGCGGCGAAACCGGGCTGGCTGTGGCCTATGTGCTCGGCTCCGTCATCCTCTCGCTGGCGGCGCTGCTCGCCGGCCTCGCACTCGTCCGGAGCCTGTCATGAGAAGCGGTGGCAAGGGAACGGGCGGCAAGGGAACGGGAGCCGGCCCCCGGCGTGGCGGCCGTCCGCCGGCCGCTGGCGCCCCCCGCGGGCCCGGGGGCAAGACCAGGCGCCCGAGCCATGACGCCCGCCGCTCGGCGCAGGCCGCGGCCCGCGCCCGGCCCGAGCGCGAGGAGGCCGAGTTCGACACCACGCTGACGCGCAACCCCAAGCCGCATCATCCGGCGCCGCGCGCGGCCGGGTCGCGACCCCCTGCCGCGAAACCGGCCACCCCGCGCCGGGCGCCGGTCAGCGAGACGCCGACGCGCGCCGAGGTGAAGGCGGAGACGGCGCAGGTGCTCGCCACCGGCGTTCAGCAGCTCGTGGTGACCGCCGACGAGCACGAGATGCGGATCGACCGCTTTCTCGAAAGCCGTTTTCCGCAGCTCTCCTTCAGCCATATCCAGCGCATCGTCCGGAAGGGCGAGTTGCGGGTGAACGGCAAGCGCGCCGACAGCAAGGACCGGCTGGAGGAGGGGCAGACGGTGCGCATCCCGCCGCTCAAGCTCGAGCCACAGGAGAGCCGCCCGCGTTCGGCCAAGGCGGATGGCGATACGCTCGAGTTCTTGCGTTCGATCACGCTCTACGAGGACGAGGACGTCATGGTCCTCAACAAGCCGGCGGGGCTGGCCGTGCAGGGCGGCTCGGGCACGACGCGCCATGTCGACCAGATGCTCGACGTGCTGACCGACAGGAGCGGGCAGAAGCCGCGTCTGGTCCACCGGCTCGACAAGGACACGGCCGGCTGCCTCGTCATCGCCAAATCGCGCTTCGCGGCTGCGACGCTGGCCAAGACCTTTCGCTCGCGCTCGGCCCGCAAGGTCTACTGGGCGCTCGTGGCGGGCGTGCCGCGCGTGCGCCAGGGCCGGATTTCGACCTACCTCGCCCGCGAGGAGGCCTATGACGGCGACCAGCGCATGGCGGTGGCCAAGCATGGCGAGGACGGCGCGATGCATGCCGTGACCTACTATGCCGTGGTCGAGACGGCCGCGCAGAAGCTCGGCTGGCTCTCGCTCAAGCCGGTGACGGGGCGCACCCACCAGCTGCGCGCGCACGCCGCCCATATCGGCCACCCGATCGTAGGCGATCCGAAATATTTCAACATCCAGAACTGGGAGCTGCCCGGCGGCATCCAGAACAAGCTGCATCTGCTGGCGCGGCGCATCGTCGTGCCGCATCCGCGCGGCAAGGGCACGATCGACGTCAGCGCGCCGCTGCCGCCGCATATGCGCCAGTCCTGGAACCTGCTCGGCTTCGACGACGCGCCTTACGACCCGATCGTGGACGCGCCGGACGAGTGAGCGCCGAGGGGCGAAAGAGAACGATTGCGGAACAAACGAAATTGTGTTTTTGTTTTGTTCCCATCCCTCCGACGCTGGTGCTCCGATGATCCGTTGCGCGTTCCTGCTGGCTGGCCTCGTTCTCACCGCTTCCATCTCCACTTCCGCGTTGGCGCAGAGCCCGGCTCCCGCGCCGGCGCGCGTCGCTTCCGCGCCCGCCGACGAGCCCGTCCCTCGCGCCGAGCGCGCCAAGGCGCGGCAGGACTGCGTGGCCGAGCATGTCGCGCTCTCGGGCGATGATCTGCGCGCGGCGATGCGCGACTGCATGCAGGCGAAGTTTCCCGGCGTGCAGCTCTATGCGCGCGACGGCGTGACCCGTGACGGCAAGCCGACGGCGGTGGCGGCCAGGGCCGCCTGCAAGGCGGATGTCGATGCGCGCGGTTTGACCGGCTCGCCGCGAACCGCCGCGCTCGTCGCCTGCTTCAACGAGAAGCGCCCGGACCTCGCCCAGCGCGCCGAATGCCGCAAGGACGCCCGCGGCAAGGGGCTCGACGGCGAGGAACTGCGCAAGGCGGTGGATGCCTGCGCGCGCGAGGCGCGCTCCTGAGCGGCCACCGCAGGGCCGGGCGGCGTGGGTACCGGTGGATCGCGACTGCGATTCCCGCTACAGCGCCGCCATGGACCTCATTCTCTTCGACCTCGACGGCACGCTGATCAACTCCGAGGCGATCCTGCTGGCGGCCCAGCAGGAGACCTTCGCGCGGCACGGGCTCGCCCATCCGGGGCGCGAGGCGGGTCTCGGCGTCGTCGGGCTGACGCTCGACTTCGCGCTGATGCGGCTCGGCGGGCTGACTGCCCCCGATGCGGCGCTGGCGGCGACCTATAAGGAGGTCTTCGGCGAAATGCGGCTTCAGGCGCAGGCCGATGCCGCGCTCGACGAGCCGCTCTTCCCCGGGGTCTCCGAGACGCTGGCGGCCCTGGCCGGGATGCCGGGCGTCCAGCTCGGCATCGCCACCGGCAAATCGCGTCGCGGGGCCGATTACATCGTCGAACGGCATGGCTGGCAGGGCCTGTTCGCAACGATCCAGACCGCCGACGATGCGCCCTCCAAGCCGCATCCCGGCATGATCCTGCGGGCGATGCAGGAGACGGGCGCGCAGCCCTCGCGGACCGCGATGGTCGGCGACGCCTCCTTCGACATCGAGATGGCGGTGGCGGCCGGCGTCATCCCCGTCGCAGTGTCCTGGGGATTCCAGCCGGTGTCGACGCTGGTCGCGCTCGGTGCGCGGCATGTGCTGGATCGCTCCACCGATCTGCCAGGGGTGCTCGGGCTGACAAAGGCCGTCGCTGCCGACGAGGCGGTGTGACCTCGAGCGTCAGGCTCGGGCTTGACCCGAGCCTCTCGGCAGCCGGCGCTCGTCCGTGGCGAGAGTCTCGGATCCGCGCTTCGCTTCGCCCGAGAATGACCGCTCGATGGGGCCGCCGGTACCGGATGCGCCAGCGTCCAGTAACATCCTCGCAACCACATCCGCTCAGCGCCGTTTAACCTGAACACGCGTTCAGGTTTGCGCGTTAACCACCTGCTGGCGGGTCTCGATCCATGGTGTTCCTACAACAGGAACGGGCCGGCATAAAACAACGCCGGACAGGGGTCGAGCAATGATGGGTCATGAGCTTCGCGAATTCGTCGACCAGGTGATGGATCGTCTGGCGATCACGGACGAAGACGTCGCTGTTCTTCAGCGCGACATCCTCGCGGACGTTGTCCTGACCCGCGACGTCATCGATGTCCTCGTGGCGCTGGATCGGGCCGTGCCCCAGCGCTGCGAGGCCTTCGGCGACGTGCTCGTCGCGGTCGTCGTCGATTTCGCGGTCTGGCAGAACCGCCCGACCGGCGTGATCGACCGCGACAAGGCGCATTGGCTGGTGACGACGCTCTCGGCCGGCGAGGGGCCGACTGCCACCGCCCGCCGCATCGCCTTCGAGATCGTGCGCGAGGCCGAGCGCTGCGACGAGGCGCTGATCGGCTTCGCCCTCGACAAGGGCCATGCCAAGACGATGCCGGCCTGGCCCGAGCGCGTGCTGCTGGCGAGCTGATCGCCGAGGCGCAACCCTGCTTCGCCCGCCGATCCCCGACTTTCGCATCGGTGGACGGCGGCTTCGCCCTCCCATACATCCGGACCCGGATCGCGGTGCGTAGCGGCGCCGTGGTCCGGGTTTCGCCATGACGGCTGTGCGAAAAACCGGTAGCCGGTTTCCCGCGACATGCTCTAACTGGCGTGAGGGCAGGTCGCGCGAGCCGCTCGGCTCGGGCCGGCATGCCTCGGACTCGTCGACGACCGGGGGAGGCGCCACGCATGTTCTCGAAGATCCTGATCGCGAACCGCGGCGAGATCGCCTGCCGTGTCATCAAGACGGCGCGGCGCATGGGCATCAAGACAGTCGCGGTTTATTCGGATGCGGACCGCGACGCGCTCCATGTCGAGATGGCCGACGAGGCCGTGCATATCGGTGCGGCTCCCGCCGCCCAGTCCTATCTCGTGATCGAGAAGATCATCGCCGCCTGCCAGCAGACGGGGGCGGAGGCCGTGCATCCCGGCTACGGCTTCCTCTCGGAGCGCGAGGCCTTCGCCCAGGCGCTGAAGGACAACGGCATCGTCTTCATCGGGCCCAATCCCGGCGCGATCGCGGCAATGGGCGACAAGATCGAATCCAAGAAGGCGGCGGCGGCCGCCAAGGTTTCGACGGTGCCGGGCTTCCTCGGCATCATCGAGAGCCCCGAACACGCCGTCACCATCGCCGACGAGATCGGCTATCCCGTGATGATCAAGGCCTCGGCCGGCGGCGGCGGCAAGGGCATGCGCATCGCCCATTCGGCCGGAGAGGTGGCTGAGGGCTTCGCCCGCGCCAAGTCGGAGGCTGCGTCCTCCTTCGGCGACGACCGCGTCTTCGTCGAGAAATTCATCGTCGATCCGCGCCATATCGAGATCCAGGTGCTGGGCGACAAGCACGGCAACGTCATCTATCTCGGCGAGCGCGAATGCTCGATCCAGCGGCGCAACCAGAAAGTCGTCGAGGAGGCGCCGTCGCCGCTGCTGGACGAGGCGACGCGCCGCAAGATGGGCGAGCAGGCGGTCGCGCTGGCGAAGGCCGTGAACTACGATTCCGCCGGCACGGTCGAGTTCGTCGCCGGCCAGGACAAGTCGTTCTATTTCCTCGAGATGAACACCCGCCTCCAGGTCGAGCACCCGGTGACGGAGATGGTCACCGGCATCGACCTCGTCGAGGAGATGATCCGCGTCGCCTCTGGCGAGAAGCTGCGGCTTAGCCAGGCCGATGTGAAGCTGAACGGCTGGGCGGTGGAATCCCGAGTCTATGCCGAGGACCCGACGCGCAATTTCCTGCCCTCGACGGGGCGGCTCGTGACCTATCGCCCGCCGGTCGAGGGGCCAGATGGCGATGCCATCGTGCGCAACGACACCGGCGTCTACGAGGGCGGCGAGATCTCGATCTATTACGACCCGATGATCGCCAAGCTCGTCACCCATGCGCCGACGCGCGAGGCGGCGATCGAGGCGCAGGGCCGCGCGCTCGATGCCTTCGCCATCGACGGCATCCGCCACAACATCCCCTTCGTCTCGGCGCTGATGCATCATCCGCGCTGGATCGCCGGCAACCTCTCGACCGGCTTCATCGCCGAGGAATTTCCCGAGGGCTTCTCCCTGCCGGTGCCCGAGGGCGAGATCGCGCTGCGCCTGGCGGCGATCGCGATCGCCTGCGACCACAAGCTCAACCAGCGCAAGCGCGCGGTCAGCGCCCAGATGGAGGGCTGGCGCCGCGTCGCCTTCGACCGGACCCGGGTCGTGCTCATCGGGGCCGAGCGCTTCGAGGGGCAGGTCGGCGAGCAGGGCGGGGCGGTGATCATCGATTTCGGCGCCCGCAGCGTCACGGTCTCGAGCGAGTGGCGGCCGGGCCAGCCGGTCTGGCAGGGGACGCTCGACGGTGTCGCCATCGCCGCGCAGATCCGCCCGATCGCGAACGGTTTCGCGCTCGGCCATGCCGGCGCCTATGCGGATGCCGTGGTGCGCACGCCGCGCGAGGCGGAACTCGCCGCGCTGATGCCCGAGAAGGTCGCGGCCGACACCGGCAAGGTGCTGCTCTGCCCGATGCCGGGCGTGGTCAAGGCGATCTCGGTTGCGGTCGGCCAGGAGGTCAAGGCGGGCGAGGCGCTCTGCATGGTCGAGGCCATGAAGATGGAGAACGTGCTGCGCGCCGAGAAGGACGCCACCGTCGCCAAGATCCTGGCGAAGGAGGGCGAGTCGCTGGCGGTCGACGCGGTGATCATGGAATTCGCCTGAGAGGGGGCGGTCCAGGTCCGAATCTGCGCGGGTTCGTCTTGGTCGGGCTTGTCCCGACCATCCACGTCTTCTTCGATCGAGGGCGGTGTTTGAAGACGCGGATGCTCGCCACAAGGGCGAGCATGACGCGATTGCGGAGGTTCACATGCTGACGATCTGGGGGCGGATCAGCTCCATCAATGTTCAGAAGGTCGTCTGGGCCGCCGGCGAGGTCGGCCAGAGCTTCGAGCGCATCGATTGCGGGGGGCCGTTCGGCGGGCTGCGCGAGCCGATGTTCCTGGCGAAGAACCCCAATGCCCAGATCCCGGTGCTCGAGGACGGTGACGTCTGCATCTGGGAGTCCAACAGCATCGTGCGCTATCTCGCCGCCCGCTATGGCGCGGGCTGGATCTGGGAGGAGGATCCGGCGCGCCGGGCCGATGCCGATCGCTGGCTCGACTGGATGCAGACCTCGCTGCAGCCGGCGCTGATGCCGGTGCTGTGGGGGCTGGTGCGCAAGGTTCCCGAATACACCGCGCCCGAGATCGTCGCGGCCGGCGTCGCCAAGGCCGAGGCGCTGATGGCGATCCTCGACCAGCATCTCGCGGAGCGCGGCTTCCTCGCCGGCGAGCGCTTCGGCATGGCCGACATCGTCGTTGGCTGCGGGGCGCATCGCTGGTTCAACATGCCGGTCGAGCGCATCGCGCGGCCGCATGTCGAGCGCTGGTATGCGGCCATCGCCGCGCGACCGGCGGCCGGCCCGGCTCTGCCGCTGCCGGTCACCTGATGGTGAGGCGGCGGCGGCTTGATCGCGGCGTGGCGGCTGGCAAGATACCGGTCATGTCCGCACCCGTCCTCGCCCTGCTGTTCATCGCCGTTGGTCTCGGCCTTGCCCCCGCGGCCGCCCAGACCGGCCCGACGCTGGCGGCCGACCGCGCCCTGCTCGCCACCTGTCTGCGGGAGAACCCAGCCGCGGCGGGGTCCTGCATCGGCTCGGTGGCCGTGGCCTGCGTGGTCGCGGCCGGGGCCAATCGCCAGGCGGCGGAAGCCGGCTGCGCCCGGCGCGAGGAAGCGGTCTGGCGCGAGAAGCTGGTCCTGGCGGTGCAGCAGAGCGGCCGGCCCCTCGATGCCGGCCAGCGCAGCCGCCTCGTGGCGCTGCAGATGTCCTGGGAAGGCTATGTCGCGCAGAAATGCGCCTTCTATGCCGCCACCCAGCGCGAGGCCCTCCAGCCCGGCCGGCAGGCCGGCTGCGAACTGCGCGAGGTGGCCGCCCGGGCGCTGGAACTGGAGCGTGCCGCCCGGCCGCAGGCGCCGGCGCGGCGTCCGTCCCAGCAGCCGCCGCAGATCATCCGCTGAACGGCGTTAGCGGCCCGTCAGCTTTCACCGGGTAGAAGCGGCCGGTCGCCCGAAGCCTGAAAGCCGCCCATGTTCTTCGTTCTCTCCAAGATGGTCTGGTTCGTCCTTTCGCCGGTGAACCTCGCCATCCTGCTGGCGTTGCTGGCGGCGCTGCTGGCCTTCACGCGCTGGGCGCGGGCGGCGCGCTGGCTCGGCGTGGCGTCGCTCGGCTTTCTGGCGCTGATGGCGTTCAGCCCGCTGCCGCGGCTGGTGATGTGGCCGCTGGAGAACCGCTTTCCGCAGCAGCCGGCCGAGAAGGGGCCCGTCACCGGGATCATCATCCTGGGCGGGGCGATCGGCGTCGCCCGCGGCGACGTGGTGCTGACGAGCGCCGCCGCGCGGATGACCAAGGCGGTCGAATTGGCGCGGCTGCATCCGCAGGCGAAGATCGTCTTCACCGGAGGCGCCGCCAATCTGATCTCGCCGGTGACCAAGACCGAATCGGATGGCGCGAGCGTGCTGTTCGAAGGGCTCGGCCTGCCGCGCGAGCGAATCCTGCTCGAGGACAAGTCCCGCAACACCCGCGAGAATGCGCTCTTCACCAAGCAACTGGTCGATCCGAAGCCCGGCGAACGCTGGCTGCTGGTGACCTCGGCCTGGCACATGCCGCGCTCGATGGGCGTGTTCCGCAAGGCGGGCTTCGCCGTCGAGGCTTTCCCGGTCGACTACCTGACCGAGGAGAAGGCATCCGAATTCGTGCGCGTCTCGGGGCGGGCGCCGCGCGGGCTGATGATCGCCGACGACGGGTTCAAGGAATGGGTCGGGCTCCTGGCCTATCGCCTGGCCGGCTATACCGACGCGCTGTTTCCGGGGCCGTGAGGGGCTATTCGCCCTCCGGCAGCTTCAGCCGGTAGACGCCGCGGAAATCATCCGGATCGACCGGGCGGCCCTTGCGGGTGATGACGACTTTGCCTTCCTTCATCAGCCGGACCGCGGTGCGGCGGATCGGCTGCATCAGCGGGCCCCAGCCGTCGGGATGATCGCCGCCGAGCGCGCGCGCGGCTTCCGAGGGGCAGATCGTGCGGCCTTCGCCGCGCTGCGCGGCCAGCGTCAGGATCGTGGCTTCCAGCTCGGTCTCGTCGGGTTTCGTCATGGCTGGGACTTCTTCAGGGCTCGGACTTGGCCTGCGTCGTGTCCGGATAGCGGAAGACGCGGGCGGCGTCGGAAGCGAACTGGCGCCGGTACATCGCGATCAGCACGGCGCCGGTGAAGAGAATGAAGGTCGTCGGACCCAGGAACCAGCCCATATAGGCGAGCGCGAAGAAGAAGGCGCGCTGGCCGCGGTTGAAATGGCGCCCGCCGGCGACGTTCATCTCGATCGCCTCATGGACGGCGCGCTGCGCATCCTCCGGATCATGGTTCTTGGCCGGCGGCAGCGAGCCCAGCAGGATGACGCAGTAGTTGAACAGCCGGTAGCTCCAGGCGAATTTGAAGAAGGCGTAGCCGAAGATCAGGGCGAGCCCGATGACCTTGAGCTCCCAGACGGCGCGCGTCGGCACCGTGCCGAAGGGCAGGTCCGAGAACAGCGCCACGACCCGATCGGTCGATTGCAGCAGCGTCAGCGTGCCGCCGATGGCGATCAGCGAGGTCGAGGCGAAGAAGGCCGTGCCGTTCTGCAGGCCGTTCATGATCTGCGTGTCGACGATGCGGTTGTCACGCCCCATCGAT
Source organism: Methylobacterium sp. CCH7-A2 (assembly GCF_001557075.1). Taxonomy (NCBI): domain Bacteria; kingdom Pseudomonadati; phylum Pseudomonadota; class Alphaproteobacteria; order Hyphomicrobiales; family Methylobacteriaceae; genus Methylobacterium; species Methylobacterium sp. CCH7-A2. The sequence continues at coordinate 60,358 of NZ_LSKN01000085.1, read as the reverse complement.
TCGCGGATCCAGCGGGCGCGACGCAGATTCATCCGCATGTTCAGGCTCTTGCCGGCGTGTGGACCCATCTCCACGGCGAAATGGTAGCCGATCCAGGCCGCCGCGAAGAAGGCGGCGCCGATGATGTCGAGCGTTCCGAATCCGATCATTCTTATCTCCGGCGCGCACAGTGCGGCGCGGGCGCGGGCGCGGCAAGGCGCGATTGACGCAGGCTGCGGCAATGGCCACGGTGCCGCCCGTTTCAGGGAAGGAGGCCGGCCGTGCCGCAGACCATCACCAAGGGCTACAAGGCGTTGCTGGCCGAAGCCGAGGCCGTCGTCGAGACGCTGAGCGTCGAGCAGGCGCAGGCGCTGCTGGGGCGCGACGACGTCGTCTTCGTCGATCTGCGCGATCCGCGCGAACTGGAGCGGGAAGGGCGGATGCCCGAGGCGTTCCACTGCCCGCGCGGCATGCTCGAGTTCTGGATCGATCCCGAGAGCCCCTACGCCAAGCCTGTCTTCCAGCAGGACAAGCGCTTCGTCTTCTTCTGCGCGGGCGGCTGGCGCTCGGCGCTGGCGGCGAAGGCCGCGCAGGAGATGGGGCTGAAGCCGGTGGCGCACATGGCCGGCGGCTTCGGTGCCTGGAAGAAGGCCGGCGCGCCTTTCGATGCGGCCGAGCCCCGCGATCCGGCGTCGAAGGCGACCGCGTGAGCCCGGTCAACGTCTTCGTCATCCTGCTGGTCGTCGCCTTCCTGTTCCGCAAGCCGCTGGGCCGTCTGTTCAACCGCCAGTTCCCCGACCGGGCGAAGCGTCACCGCATCGTCGGCACGATCATCGCCGGCTTCCTGCTGGTGATCGCGGTCAGGCTCGTGGCGCTGCTGTGGAAATAGGGCTGGGCCCTATTTCGGGGCCAGGGCACGCGGCCTGACGCCAGGAACCGGCCCTGGTGGCAGCGCGGGCTCCGCTGCGGGCGGCGTCTTCAGATCCAGAGTCGGCTTGCTCAGAAAACGATTCAAGCCGGCTACGTAACTCTCTGGCAGGGCCCAGTGTTGCGCTGCGGCGATGACGGTTTCCATATAGCCGGGCTTGGGCCGGCCGGGATCGCCCGAGCGGCCGATATAGACGAGCGCCCGCTTGGCGCCGCCGGGCACGATCACCGGCTGGCTGATCTTGACACAGAGCCCGCTGGCGAGGTCCTCGAACTTGTCGAGCGTGCGGATGTCGCCCAGCGAACAGTCCCAGAGCACGCCATGGACTTCCTCGCGCGGGTCGCGAACGACGGAGGCGTAGCCGTCGGTGGTGACGAGGAAGCGGTGGCGCGGCAGGCGGGCGAGGCCCAGCGGCTTGGAGCGCGGGCAGCGCTGCGCCATGCCGGCGGGGTCCATGTTGAGGCCGTAGGCGAAGTAGAGGGGCATTCGAGCCTCGCGTCATTCTCGGGCGGAGCGAAGCGCAGACCCGAGAATCTCGGGCCGAACGAAGCGCCTGCTGTCCTCTCGTCCCGAGATGCTCGGGTCAAGCCCGAGCATGACGGCGTGTGGCCGTCATTTCGTCTTCTGGAACAATTCCCGCCCGATCAGCATGCGCCGGATTTCGCTGGTGCCGGCGCCGATCTCGTAGAGCTTCGCATCACGCAGCAGGCGCCCGGTCGGGTAGTCGTTGATGTAGCCGTTGCCGCCGAGTAGCTGGATGGCATCGAGCGCGATCTGGGTCGCCTTCTCTGCCGCGATCAGAATCGCGCCGGCGGCGTCCTCGCGGGTGGTCTCGCCGCGGTCGCAGGCCTTGGCGACGGCATACACATAGGCCTTGCAGGCGTTCATCATCACATACATGTCGGCGATCTTGCCCTGGACGAGCTGGAACTCGCCGATCGCCTGGCCAAACTGCTTGCGCTCGTGGACATAGGGCATGACCACGTCGAGCGCCGCCTGCATGATGCCGAGCGGGCCTGCCGCCAGCACGACGCGCTCATAGTCGAGGCCCGACATCAGCACGTTGACGCCACGGCCGACGCTGCCCAGCACGTTCTCCTCGGGCACCTCGCACTCCTCGAAGACCAACTCGCAGGTGTCGGAGCCACGCATGCCGAGCTTGTCGAGCTTCTGGTGGGTCGAGAAGCCCGTCATGCCCTTCTCGATCAGGAAGGCGGTGATGCCCTTGGAGCCGGCCTCGGGATCGGTCTTGGCGTAGACCACCAGCGTCTCGGCGATGGGTCCGTTGGTGATCCACATCTTGTTGCCGGTGAGGACGTAACGGTCGCCCTTCTTCACCGCCTTCGTCTTCATCGAGACCACGTCCGAGCCCGCGCCGGGCTCGGACATGGCGAGCGCGCCGACATGCTCGCCCGAGATCAGCTTGGGCAGGTATTTCGCCTTCTGGGCGGCGTTGCCGTTGCGGGCGATCTGGTTGATGCAGAGATTGCTGTGGGCGCCGTAGGAGAGGCCGACCGAGGCCGAGGCGCGGGAGACCTCCTCGATCGCCACGACATGCTCGAGATAGCCGAGCCCTGCTCCCCCATCCTCCTCCTTGACCGTGATGCCGTGGAGGCCGAGCGCGCCCATCTGCGGCCAGAGATCGCGCGGGAACTGGTTGGTCTGGTCGATCTCCTGGGCGCGTGGCGCGATCTTCTCCTGCGCGAAGCCGTGGACCGTGTCGCGTATCGCGTCGGCGGTCTCGCCGAGGTCGAAATTGAAGGGGCGGGGCGCATTGGCGAGCATGGTGACCTCCCGAGGGGCCGGCGCGGCGTCGGCGTCCGGCGTTTCCTCGACTTATAGCGCGGCTGGCGCCCAAGTCAGCGCGCGCGGGCGCCCAGCGCGTTGGGCATCGATGCCGCAGGCATGAGCCGGCCTCCGGCCCGTCAGCCGCCGATGACCCCGCGGCGGCGCAGCATCACCAGCGTCAGCAGTGCGGCGGCGAGGCAGGTCAGCGCGACGAAGAGCGCGCCGAGATCGTGCTCCATCCAGGGCAGGCCCTTCACATTGATGCCGAACAGGCCGGTGATGAAGGTCGCCGGCATGAACAGGGCCGTCAGGATCGAGAGGACATAGAGCTGGCGGTTGGTCTGGCTCGCCGTGCGGGCGGTCATTTCGTCCTGCAGCAGTCGGGCGCGGTCCTGCACCGACTGGACATCGTGATGCAGCCCGTCGATGCGCTGGAGCAGGCGCGCCGCGGCCTCCTTGACCTCCGCGGGCGATTTGCGGCCGGAGCTGGTCTCGGCGAAGCGGCGAAACAGCAGATGCAGTCCGCCGAGCTGCCGGTGCAGCCGCACCGCCATGCGCCTCACCGCGCCGACGCTGGCCGGCGCGTCGTCGAAGCTGTCCGCCAGCACCTTGTCCTCGACATCGTCGGTCTCGTCCATCAGCCGCACGACGGCGCGGGCGACGTCGTCGATGATGTATTCGATGATCAATTCGAAGAGCTGGACCGGCCCCTCGACCGTCTCGCCGCGGTTCAGCGCATCGGCCGCGAGCCGGATCGACTGCAGGGCTTCGCGCCGGCCGGTGAGCAGTAGCCGCTCGCCGACGATCCAGTAGAGCGGCCCGACCATGTCGGAATCGGCGGCGACATCGCGCACGAGATCGTGGGAGACGCCCCAGACGAGGCCGGCGGAGTGGTCCAGCCGCTGATGCGTCTCGGGCGAGACGAACATGTCCTCGGCCGCCGCCGGCAGCCAGGGCTGCTGGGTGATCCAGTCCTTGGCGCGGCTGTGGACGAGATCGAGATGAAGCCAGACGAAGCCGGTCTCCGGTGCGACGTCCGGCACCGTGTCCCGCGTGATCAGGCTCGGGGTGCCATCGGCGTCGAAGCGATAGGCCCAGATGATGCCGATGCTGGACTGCGCATCGGGGAGGGGGGCGGGAGCGTTCATGGGCGGCCGGAGCGCGTGCGGAGGGGCAGGCGCAGGCCTGCGCCCGCTCGATGACGCTTCGATGACGGCCGCGCCGCCTCAGTCGTCATTGCGGGCAGTGCGCTGCGGCACCTTGCCGGGCGGCGTCATGCGCAGGATCGTTCCGCCCGCGGCCTTCGGCGCCCGGTTGCCGGCGGCGGTGGCGGGCGGCTTCCGGCCGGCCACGCGCGGCTCGCTGCCGCGCCATTTGCGCGAGCCGATGTCGAAGCGGCCCTCGCGCCAGGCGGCGAATTGCTGCTCGCTGCCGAAGAAGGCGTTGCGATCGACATCGCCGGTGATGCCGGGCACGCGGCCGGTGGTGGTGAACTGCCAGAACTCCCACTTCTCGCGGTTGTAGCGGTGCTTCAGCGGTGCCGCGGTCGAGCGCAGCCAGTAGGGATAGTCGTTGAACTCACCCTCGAGGATGTCCTCGTGGAAGTTGATGTCGGTGTAGATGATCGGCTTCTTGCCGGTGTGCTCCTGCAGCGCCGCGAGCATGATGCGCATCTTCTCGAGCGCGTCCTCGCGCGAGACCTTGCGGGTGCATTGCGAGCCGTTCTGCCACTCGACGTCCAGCACGGGCGGCAGGGCGTCGGGATCGCGCGGGATGTGGCGCTTGAACCAGCGGACCTGCTCCTTGGCCGGGCGGCACCACCAGACGAAATGATACGCGCCGCGCGCGATACCGGCCTTCTTGGCGCCGGCCCAGTTGCGGCGGAAATTGGGGTCGAGATGGTCGCCGCCCTCGGTCGCCTTGATGAAGGCGAAACGCGTGCCGGCATCGGCGACCTTCTCCCAGTCGATCTCGCCCTGCCAGCGCGAGACGTCGATGCCCTGGATCGCCTGGCGGCGGGCGTCGCGGACGCCGTGATGCGGGGCCGCATCGCTCTTCTTGGGATAGAGCGCTTCGGCGGGGCCGGTGAGGGCGGCGAGCAGGCCGGCAAGGACGGCTGGGAGGGCCACCCGCTTCCACATCGTCGATCGCACCGGCTTCTCCCTCTCCTGGCTCATCCGTCGAGATGGCGAGGGCGTGGTTAAGGGCCGGTTAGAATTGGCTCGAATGCGGCCGCTTCGTTTCAGCTTTGGTTAACCGCCAAAGCACCGGGGGCGACGCACGGCGCGGTCAGTCGCCCTCGGCGATCTCCTCGGCCGGCCGGAAGGCGGAGGAGACCGGCGCAACGCTGCCGGGAATGGCGGCGACGGCGGGCGTCGGCGCCGCCGGCCGGTCCGGGCCTGGGCTCGGCTGCGGCGGGACCCGCGGCTGGCGTTTCCACTGGCGCGTGCCGATGTCGAACTCACCGGTGCGCCAACCGACGAACTCGCCCTCGTTGCCGAAGAAGGCGTTGCGGTCCACGTCGCCCTTGATGCCCGGCACGCGGCCCGTCGTCGTGAACTGCCAGAACTCCCAGGGCCGGTTGGCGTAACGCGTCTCGGGGAGGGCGGCGGTCGAGCGGATCCAGTAGGGATAGTCGTTGAACTGCCCTTCCAGCACATCCTTGTGGAAGGTGATGTCGGTGTAGATGATCGGCTTCTTGCCGGTGAGCTGTTCCAGCTCGGTCAGCATCAGCTGGATCTTCTCCAGCGCGAGATTGCGGTCGATCTTCTTCGGGCAGCTCCGCGAATGGCCGTTCCACTCGACGTCGAGCACCGGCGGCAGCGCGTCGGGGTCGTTGGGAATGTGCTGCTTGAACCAGAGCGCCTGCTCATGGGCGGGCCGGCACCAGTAGACGAAGTGGTAGGCGCCGCGCGGGATGCCGGCGCGGCGGGCGCCTTCCCAGTTGCGCAGGAACATCGGGTCGATGTGGTCGCCGCCTTCCGTCGCCTTCATGAAGACGAAGCGCGTGCCGGCCCCCTTCACGGCCGTCCAGTCGATGTCGCCTTGCCAGCGCGAGATGTCGATGCCCTGGATCGGATAGCGCAGCGCTTCCGCCACGCCGGGATGGGGGCGTGCATCGCCCTTGGCCGGGTAGTGGCCCTCCATGGCGACGCAGCCGCCGAGCACGGCCAGCGCGGCGGCAGCGAAGAGGGATGCGGGCGTGAAGGGGTTCATGCGGCGGACGGTCATGTGCCGCAACATTGAGGAGAAAGCTTGACGGGCCGTTTACGCTGCTCGCGCCCGGGCGATTTCAGGCATGGGCGAGCCAGATCGCCGCGACGCCCAGGAAGGAAAAGAACCCGACCACGTCGGTCACGGTCGTGACGAAGGTGCCGGAGGCGACGGCGGGATCGATCCCGAAACGGTCGAGCAGCACGGGGATCGCGACCCCGGCCATGGCGGCGGCGAGCAGATTGACGACCATGGCGATGGCGATGACGACGCCGAGCCCCTGGCTGCCGAACCACAGCGCCGCGACGAGGCCGGTGATCAGCGCGAAGCCGACGCCGTTGATCAGCCCGACGATCATCTCGCGGGTGACGAAGCGGCGCAGATTCCAGCCGCCCAGCTCCTGTGTCGCCAGCGCCCGTACGGCCACCGTCATGGTCTGAGTCGCCGCGTTGCCGCCCTGGCTCGCCACGACGGGGGCGAGGATCGCGAGCGCCACGACCTGGGAGAGCTGCGCCTCGAACAGGCTCATCACCGCTGCGGCGAGGAAGGAGGTGAAGAGGTTGACGAACAGCCAGCTGAAGCGGCTGCGTGCAATCTCGCGCACCGGGTCGGACAGTTCCTCGTCCGCATTGACGCCGCCGAGCTGCTTGACGTCGTCGTCGGCCGCCTCCTCGATCACGTCGACGATGTCGTCGATTGTGACGACGCCGACCAGCCGCGAGGCTTCGTCGACCACCGGGACCGCGATCAGATTGTAGCGCTGGAAGAGCCGCGCCACGTCCTCGATGTCGTCGGTGGCCTTGACCGAGCGGCTGTCCTCGTCGACCAGCGTCGCGATCTCGACCGGGCGCCGCGTGCGCAGCAGCCGGTCGAGCGGCACCGAGCCGACGAAGTGGTGGGCTGGATCGGCGACGAGGATTTCGAAGAAGCGCTCGGGCAGGTCGTCGGTCTGGCGCAGATGGTCGATCGTCTGGCCGACGGTCCAGAAGGCGGGCACGGCGAGGATCTCGCTCTGCATGCGCCGGCCTGCGCTACCTTCGGGATAGTCCAGGCCCTGCTGCAGGACGATGCGCTCGGCGGGGGTGAGCCGGTCGAGAACCTCCTGCTTGTCGGCTTCGTCGAGGTCCTCGAGGATGTAGACGGCGTCGTCGGTGTCGAGATCGCGCACGCCCTCGGCCACCGTCTCGGGCGACAGTGTCTCGAGGATTTCCTCGCGGACCGAATCGTCGACCTCGGTCAGCGCCGTGAAGTCGAAGTCGCGGCCCAGCAGCGAGATCAGCCGCGTGCGCTCCTCCGGGTCGAGCGCTTCCAGCAGCGCGCCGAGATCGGCCTCGTGCATGTCGGCGACGACCGCGCGCAGCGTCGTCAGGTCCGACAGCAGCAGCGCCTGCGAGACCTGCTCGACGAGCGCGGTATCGATGGCGCCGTCCTCGTCGCGGATCGGGCGCTCGGGGGCATCCGTCGCAGCGTTCTCGGTGTCCGTCATGGGCCGCTCCGTGCTGCGAGAAAGGGAATCGGCGCGACCAGGCTATGGAGCGGCGCGTGCCGCCCTTGTGTCAGCGGCCCGGCCTCGTTGCAATGCAACAGGGCGCGATTGCGGCGAAGGCGATGGGTTGGCCCGGAAACGCGAACGGCGACCCTTTCGGATCGCCGTTCGCCGGGCTCTCGCCCTCAATTTGGTGCGGTCAAGAGGACTCGAACCTCCACGGGTCTCCCCGCTACCACCTCAAGGTAGTGCGTCTACCAATTCCGCCATGACCGCGGCGTCGGAGCGTCCCGCCGTGGCGGTGAACTCCGGAGCGGCGCGGGTCTAGCAAATCGAATCCGTCGCCACAAGGGCATTGCGCAGGAAAACGCGATCAGGCTGCCGCGGCCACGGTTTCGAGGGTGTAGACGGTCGGCCGCTTCAGCATCTGGGTGATCTCGACCGAGATCCTCTGGCCGCTGACGACGACGATTCCCTTGGCGAAGGGGTGGTTGTTGGCGAGAATCTGGACCTCGTCGGTCTCGCTGGCGTTGAGCTCGATGATGGCGCCGCGGCCCATGCGCAGCAGCTTGTAGATCGGCATCCGCGCGGAACCCAGCACGACCGTCAGTTCGACGGGAACGAGATCGAGATCGGCCTTCAAGTCCTGCCTCCGGAACCCTACTTCAGAATACGAACAACCAAACTTGCCTGTTGCCCCGGCTGGGAGCATGAGGCTCGCCGCCGCTTCCGTCCGAAGTTGGTCGCAACAGGGTTAATGCGCAGTGAAGACGCGCGAGGCGCTCTCCGAATTGTTCCGGCCTGCCGCCGGCTCGCCGCCGGTCGAATGGGTCGTGGCCGATGGGCTCGTCGGCTATGACGAGGCGGTGGCCGAGATGGAGCACCGGGCCGGGCTGATCGCCGACGGGCTCGCTCCCGAACGGGTCTGGCTGGTGGAGCATCCGCCGCTCTATACCGCCGGCACCTCGGCGAAGGACGAGGATCTGATCGCGCCTGAGCGATTCCCGGTGCATCGCAGCGGGCGCGGCGGCCAATACACCTATCATGGCCCCGGCCAGCGCGTGGCCTATGTCATGCTCGACCTGAAGCGGCGCGAGCCGGATCTCCGCCGCTTCGTCGCGGCGCTGGAAGCCTGGCTGATCGACACCCTCGACGCCTTCAATGTGCGCGGGGAGCGGCGGGAGGATCGGGTCGGCGTCTGGGTCCGGCGGCCGGAGAAGGCCCCCGACGCGGAAGACAAGATCGCCGCCATCGGGATCCGAGTGCGGCGCTGGGTCTCGTTTCACGGCATCTCGCTCAATGTCGAGCCGGACCTCTCCCATTTCGACGGGATCGTGCCCTGCGGCGTCAGCCGGCACGGCGTCACCTCGCTGGTCGATCTCGGCCTGCCCCTGGTCATGGCCGATGTCGACTTGGCGCTGCGGTCCGCGTTCGAGCAGATCTTCGGCGAGACCGTCGCGGTGGCGTCCGCGCCAGCCGCCGGCGTCAGGGCAGAAAATTCTTGATCACGACGAAAACCTCCTGCGTCTTCGACTTGTTCAGCAGCTTGCCGCCCGAATGGGTGAAGATCTTGCGGGCCACTTCGCCCGGTGGCGATCCGACATTGCCGCCGATGGCTTCGACCGTCTTTCCGGATACGGACACGACGACATCAGAGTGGCTGAAATAGTCGGAATGCGTCATCGCCCAGTCGTAGTCGATCGGGGGCTTGCCCGAGCGGTTCATGCCGATGATGTCGCCGGGTTCGATCGTCACCTCCGACAGGCGAAAGCCCCAGAAGGCGGAGGCCTTCTTGATCACCTTGTCGTTGATGGTGCGGTAAAAGTAGACGGAGTGCTGGGCGCTGTAGGGGAATGTGCTGTTCGCACCGGCCAGATTGACCATGAAGGACACGAAGGCGGCCGACCACGGAACCTCATGGTCGCTGCCGTCGAGGTCCGGCCGCTTGAGAAAATCCCAGTAGAGGCCAATCCGCTCCTTCAAGGGCGATACGTGCTCCGCAATTCCGCCATAGGCGGCGAGTTCGTCCTGCGCCTTGATGACCAACTTGTTGCTGAACCCACCCATGACAGCCCCCTTTGCGTCAACCGTGAACTGCTACCCAGAAAATGTTATCTGAGGTCTATACAACTATAGGTAGTATTTTGGCCTGTCAATTTCGGAGAGCTGCGCTGACAGCCGCCTGCGTCGCGCAGGGTCGAAGTCCGGTTGGTCGTTGGCAGTCAAGGATCGGCCGTCCGGGGGATTTTGCCTGAGTCCCTGTGAGCATCCCGGCGGTTGGCCTTTGCAGCCGTCCGGGCCATAACCCGGCGAGGATGTCTTCGCCTGGGAGAGCGTGCCGTGCCGGTCATCGAGAGCAAGGTCGATCTGGCTTCGGCCGATTCGCAGGCGAATGCGCAGGCCTGGGTGGGGCTGCGGGATGAGTTGCTAGAGCGCCGCGCCGTCGCCGCGCTCGGCGGTAACGAGCGCTCGCGCGAACGCCATGTCGCGCGCGGCAAGCTTTTGCCCCGCGAGCGCGTGCTGCGCCTGCTCGACCCCGGCTCGCCCTTCCTCGAGATCGGCTCGCTCGCGGCCTTCGGCATGTATGAGGGCGACGTCCATGGCGCCGGCATGATCGCCGGCATCGGCCGGGTCGCCGGGCGTGAATGCGTCATCGTCTGCAATGACGCCACCATCAAGGGCGGCACCTACTACCCGATGACGGTGAAGAAGCATCTGCGGGCGCAGGAGATCGCGCGCGAGAACCGGCTGCCCTGCCTTTACCTCGTCGATTCGGGCGGCGCGAACCTGCCGCACCAGACCGAGGTCTTCCCGGACCGCGAGCATTTCGGCCGGATTTTCTACAACCAGGCGACGCTCTCGGCGGAAGGCATCCCCCAGATCGCGGTGGTGATGGGCTCCTGCACGGCGGGCGGCGCCTATGTCCCGGCGATGTCGGACGAAACGGTGATCGTGAAGCAGCAGGGTACGATCTTCCTGGGCGGTCCCCCGCTGGTGAAGGCGGCGACCGGCGAGGTCGTGAGCGCGGAAGACCTCGGCGGCGCCGATGTCCATGCGCGGCTCTCGGGCGTCGCCGACCATTATGCCGGCGACGACAGCCATGCGCTCGCCATCGCGCGGCGCATCGCCGGCAACCTCAACAGCGTGAAGCGGCCGGACATCGACATCGCGGACGCGGTCGAGCCGCTCTATGATCCGGCCGAACTCGAGGCGGTCGTCCCGACCGATCTCAAGAAGCAGTACGACATCCGCGAGGTCATCGCCCGGCTCGTCGACGGCTCGGAGTTCGACGAGTTCAAGAAGCTCTACGGGACGACCCTGGTCACCGGCTTCGCCCGCATCCACGGCATCCCCGTCGGCATCATCGGCAATAACGGCATCCTGTTCTCCGAGAGCGCGCTGAAAGGCGCTCACTTCATCGAGTTGTGCTGCCAGCGGCGCATCCCGCTGCTGTTCCTGCAGAACATCACCGGCTTCATGGTCGGCCGCGACGTCGAGACCCGCGGCATCGCCAAGGACGGGGCGAAGCTCGTCACGGCGGTCGCCTCGGCGCGGGTGCCGAAGATCACCGTGCTGGTCGGCGGCTCCTTCGGTGCCGGCAATTACGGGATGTGCGGGCGGGCCTATTCGCCGCGCTTCCTGTTTTCCTGGCCCAATTCCCGCGTCTCGGTGATGGGCCATGAGCAGGCCTCCAGCGTGCTGGCGACGGTGCGCCGCGACAATATCGAGGCGGAAGGCAAGAGCTGGAGCGCGGAAGAGGAGGAGGCCTTCAAGAAGCCGATCCGCGACAAGATCGAGGCCGAGGGCTCGCCCTATTACGCCACGGCGCGGCTCTGGGACGATGGCATCATCCTGCCCTCGGAAACCCGGCGCGTTCTGGCGCTGGCCTTCTCCGCCTGCCTCAACGCGCCGGTGCGGGAGACCAAGTTCGGCGTCTTCCGCATGTGAGCCGCCGGCGGGCTTGTGACCCAAGCCGCGGCGGGGGGCGTAGATGCGTCATCGCCCCTCGCACGAGGCTGCAGCCCATGTCCCTCATCGCCCGGTTCAACGACGCCATGGCCGCGCTCAAGGCCTATGCGCACCATCCTGATCCGCGTGTCGCCACCGCGAATTTCTTCGCGCTGCTCGTCGCCTCGAACCAGCCCTTCTATCCGCTCTATGTCTACTGGACGGTCGGACCCGAGATCGGGCCGACGGCATGGACCTTCCTCTCGACGCCGTTCTTCCTCGCCGTGCCGGCGCTGTCGCGCTGGAACACGCTGGTCGGGCGGGCGATGCTGCCGGTCGCGGGCATCGCCAACACGCTGCTCTCGGCCAAGGTCTTCGGCGTGGCTTCGGGCGTCGAGATCTTCCTCGTGCCGTGCGCAGTGCTGGCGCTGCTGATCTTCCGTCCGCATGAGCGCTGGATCGCGGCGTTCCCGCTCGCCGGCGTCTGCTTCCTCGCCTATTTCGTCCTGCACGGCGCCTATGGCGCGCCGTTTCATCTCTACAGCGAGGCGCAATACGCCGCCCTGCTGCGGCTCAACATGATGAGCGCGGGAGGGCTGACCGCCTTCACCGCGCTCTCCTTTTCGACCCTGCTGGCGGAGGCCGAAGCGGCCGGCTCAGGCAAAGCGGCGGGCGGCGGCATAGCCCGCGACTGAGGCGCTCGCCGTCAGCAGCGTGCCCCAGATCATGTCGGCGACGGTGATGATGGCCGGCCAGTCGCGCAGCGTGGCGTGATTGGTCAAGTCATAGGTGCCGTAAGCGACGAAACCGAGCGCGGCGCCGTGGAGCGCGGCGGTGGCGAGGCGGCCGTTGGCGAGGGCCGGCCGGATGGCGAAGAAAACGATACCGCCGATATAGATCACGTAGAACAGGACTGCCGGTGCGAGCCGGAAACTCGGCGCCAGCAGATCACCCAGCAGCGGGCGATACATCAGATTGGCCATGGTCGAGAGCCAGACCGCGTCGATCGCGAGAAAGGCGAGGGCGGCGGCACCATAGGCCGTCAGAAGGATTTTCAAAGCGATTCTCCGGGTTGCTGTCGGAGGGTTACGCCACCAGATGCTGCGGAGATCACATTGCGCGTGATCGTGAAACCGGTCGACGGCGCACCGCGTATCCCGATCACGAAACGATTGGAGAGGAAGCCATGATGCTGAAGTCCACGCTGATCGCCTTGGGCCTGTCCATTGTCCCGGCTCTGCCGGTCCTGGCCAACAGCCCCGATCCGAGTGGCGTCTGGCTGCGCGACGACGGCAACGCACGCGTCCGGATCGCACCCTGCGGCAGCAACATCTGCGCGACCAATGTCTGGGTCAAGGATACGAGCGGCGGCGAAGAGGTCGGTGATCGTCTGGTGCTGACGCTCAAGCCGGCCGGTGCCGACAGCCTCAAGGGCGAGGCCTTCGATCCCAAGCGCAACCGAAGCTACGCGATGACGCTGACCGTCAAGCCCGACGGTCTTTCGACCCGCGGCTGCATCATCGGGGTGCTGTGCAAGACCGTGAACTGGACGCCGGCCGAGTAGCGCCACGTGAGGGGGCAAGGCGGGCCCCCCATCCTCGGAGGCATTGTGACAGCATGGGGCGGGAGCCTGAGCGGCTCCTGCCCCATGCGCGGACTGTTTACGTTTGGATACCGATTTGTCTTGTATGAGTGACACTCACATTGTGAGTCTCTTAAGCTGGACGAGCCGGTTGACCACGCATCCCACCCCGCCCTCGCGCCAGTCGGGTCAGGTTGCCGCCGCACTGGTCCCGATCGTTCGGCGCAATTATCTCCCCGCGCTCTTCGTCAATTATGTCGCATCCACGGCGGTCTCGGTTCTTGCGGCCGCCGCTGGGGTGACCTGGGTCTGGTGGTGGTTCGGCCTCGTCACGCTGGTTTCTCTCGTGCGCATTGCCGGCCATAGGGCCATGGGGGCTGCGATGGCGCGGGGGCAGGGGCCGACGCCGGAACGCGAAATCTTCATCGCCGGCCTGGGCAAGCTGGCCGCGGCCGTGAGCTGGGCCGTCCTCGCCTGGCTGCTGCTGGGCGTGGCCGACCCGCTGGTGAAATTCGCGACGAGCATCGTTCTGGCCGGCATGGCCGCGGGTGCGATCGGCATTCTCTCGCCCTTCGGAATCGTCGGTCCGCTCTACATCGCGACGCTCATGGTTCCCGGCGCCATCCGGCTGATACTGGAAAGCGGTCCCGATTCGGTGATCGGCCTGCTGGGATTCGTCTTTTGTGGCGTGATGATCGCCGGCCACAGGGCCAACCGCATCCTGCTGCTGCAGTCCGTGCAACTTGGTCAGCGCAACAGCGAGCTGATGGCCGAAATCCTCGACGCCAACCAGACGCTGGAGAACAAGGTCCGCGAGCGCACCGAGACGCTTGAGCACCAGGCGTCGCACGACCTGCTGACCGGCCTCTTGAACCGCCGGGGCCTGTCCGAGCAATTCGACAGGGCGATCACCGGCGCAGCCACGGCATGCGTCTATTTCCTCGACCTCAACCGCTTCAAGCGCATCAACGACACGCTGGGTCATGACGCCGGCGACTATGTCCTGCGCGAGATCGCGTTGCGGCTGATGACCAGACTGCCGGCCAACGCCCTGATCGCCCGCTGGGGCGGTGACGAACTGGTGGTGGTGACGCCCGGCTCCGCCGAGGGCGGCACCTCGTCCTTCGTCATGGAGAATCTGTTCGCAACGCCTTACGTCTTCTACGGCCAGACGCTCGATATCGGGGCCAGTATCGGCGTCGCGCGCTATCCCGAGGACGGGCAAGGGCTGGAGGAACTGATCTGGGCCGCCGATCTCGCGGCCACCCAAGCCAAGCGCCAGAACGCAACGGTACCGCTGAACTACGACCATTCGCTTGCGGTCGCGCTGCAGCGGCGGGAGCGTATCGCCGACGACATTCCTGCGGGGCTGAAGCAGGATGAATTCTGGCTCGCCTTCCAGCCGATCGTCGCGGCGGCCACGGGCGATCTGCACGGCTTCGAGGCTCTGCTGCGCTGGACCCACCCGACGCTCGGCACGCTATCCCCCGATGAATTCATCCCAATCGCCGAGGAGAGCAACCAGATTGCCATGGTCGGCGCCTGGGTACTGGATCGGGCCTGTGCGGCAGCGGCGCGCTGGCAGCGCGGCGGCGTGCGCGCTGCGGTGGCCGTGAATTGTTCGGTGCGGCAGCTCTCGCAGCCGGAGTTCGTCGATATCGTGCGCGGCGCGCTCACCCGGCACCAGCTTGGAGCGCAATGGCTGCATCTCGAGGTCACGGAATCGGTCTTCATGCCGGCCGACGACGCGCAGACGCTGGCGGTTCTGACGCAGCTCGACGAGCTCGGCATCTGCCTCGCAGTCGATGATTTCGGCACGGGCTATTCCTCGCTGGCGCGGCTGCGCGATTTCCCGATGCGCCAGATCAAGATCGACAAGTCCTTCATCGCCGATATCGACGGGCGTTCGCGCTCGGTGATCGAAGGCGCGGCGCTGATCGCGCGCCGATTCGACCTGCAGATCGTCGCCGAGGGCGTCGAGACCGAGGCGCAGGCCACGGCGCTGCTCTCGCTCGGTATCGATTCCTTCCAGGGCTATCTGGTCGGCCGCCCGGTCGCCCAGCCGCAGACGGCGGTGAACTGCCCCTGGCTCGGCGCCAACGCGGCCGTGGCGGGCTGAGCAGGGGCCGCACCCCCGTATCGGCGGGCGAGGGCGCCTGCGCGAAACGCTGTTCCCTGCATGCAGCACGCTGCTATGGTCGGCTCCACCGGATTTGAAACGGTTGAACCGGCAAGAAACCAGAGGATACGCCATGCCCGCCGCCAGCACGCCCGCCCATGACAAGGTCGCCATCATCACCGGAGCCGGATCGGGCGTCGGACGGGCCGTCGCGCTCGCCTTCCTGAAGGACGGCTATCGCACAGTGCTGGCCGGCCGCCGTGCGGACGCGCTGGAGGAGACGATCGCGCTGTCGGGCGTCGCGGCCGGGCGGGCTCTCGCCGTCCCGACCGACGTCACCGACAAGGCGTCGGTCCAAGCGCTCTTCGCCAAGACAAAGGAGGCGTTCGGCCGGGTCGACGTGCTGTTCAACAACGCCGGCGTCAACGCTCCCGGCGGCATCCTGCTCGAGGACCTCTCGCTGGAAGACTGGCAGAAGGTGGTCGACACCAACCTGACCGGCCCGTTCCTGTGCACGCAGGAGGCCTTCAGGGCGATGCGCGACCAGGTTCCCCAGGGCGGCCGCATCATCAACAACGGCTCGATCTCGGCCCATGCGCCGCGGCCCAATTCGGTCGCCTATACGGCGACCAAGCACGCCATCACCGGTCTGACCAAGACCGCCTCGCTCGACGGCCGCAAATATGGCATCGCCGTCGGCCAGGTCGACATCGGCAATGCGCTGACGGAGATGGCCCGCAAGATGACCACCGGCGTGCCGCAGGCCGACGGCTCCATCAAGGTCGAGGCGGTGATGGATGTCGACAACGTCGCCACCACGGTGCTGCACATGGCGAGCCTGCCTCCGGAGGCGAACGTGTTGTTCGTTACGGTGATGGCGACGAATGCGCCCTTCGTCGGGCGGGGGTGAGACCACCGCGCTGGTCATCCCGGGCGCAGCGAAGCGGAGACCCGGGATCCATGCCGGAACGGTTCAGGCATGGTTCCCGGATCGGCGCCGCTGAAGCGGCTTGTCCGGGATGACGGGGAGGGGGGGATCGATGACTGAGCATCGGGACAGCGCCGTGCTTGTCGAGCGATCGGTCGCCCGCGCCTTCACCCTGACCATCTGGGGCATCGCGCTCGGCATCCTGGCGTTTGCGTGCGGCGTGGTCGCCTGGGCGCTCGCCATCGGCAATCCGCAGCTGTTCAAGGACGGCGTCGACTGGATCTATGACGTCGCGCTTTACGGCATCGCGGCCGTGGTATTCGGCCGTGATGCGCGTGCCGAAAAGCTGGCGGCGTTCGCCATCGGGGCCGTCATGGCGCTGGCGGGCTTTCACACGCTCTACGATCTCTGGGACAAGATCGTCATGCCGCGCCCGATCGAGGTCTGGACGCTCGGCTTCTCGGCGGGCAGCGCGGTCGTCGTTGCCATCCTGATCGTCGTCGTGCTCTGGCGTTTCCGGCGAGAGGACAATCCGGTCATCAGGGCGACCTGGCTGTCGTCCCGCAACGACGTCATCAAGACGCTGGGGTTCGCGCTGGTCGGGCTGTTCGCCCGGGTCATGCCGATGCGCTGGCCGGAATATCTCTTCGACCTCGTCATCGCCGGCATCTGTTTCCAGGCCAGCTGGGCGATCTGGCGCTCGCTGCGGACGAAGCCTGCCGAGGCTCCTGTGCAGAACAAGGCGGCGACAGCCCCGGCCGCCGGGCTATAAAGACGGCACGCTCACGCGCCATGCCGTCCGGGACGTTGCCCATGTCGATTGCCGAGAAGCTGCCCTCCATCCTGATCGCCAATCGCGGCGAGATCGCCTGCCGGGTCATCCGCACCGCCAAGCGGCTCGGTTTGCGCACCATCGCTGTCCATTCCGACGCCGATGCGGAGGCGCTGTTCGTGCAGATGGCCGACGAGGCCTACCGGATCGGCCCGGCGCCGGCGCGCGAGAGCTATCTCGATGCCAGCAAGATCCTGGCGGTCGCCAAGGAGGCGGGCGCCGCCTGCATCCATCCGGGCTATGGTTTCCTGTCCGAGAATGCCGAATTCGCCGAGGCCTGCGCGCAAGCCGGGATCGTCTTCGTCGGACCGCCGGCCTCCGCCATCCGCGCGATGGGGCTGAAAGATGCCGCCAAGGCGCTGGTCGAGAAGGCCAGCGTGCCGGTGGTGCCGGGCTATCACGGCGCCGAGCAGGGCGTCGAATTTCTCGCCGGGGAGGCGCAGCGGATCGGCTACCCCGTTCTGATCAAGGCGGTCGCGGGCGGCGGCGGCAAGGGCATGAAGAAGGTCGATCGGCCGGAGGATTTCGCCGACGCCCTGACCAGCGCCCAGCGCGAAGGCCAAAGCGCCTTCGGTGACGGTCGCGTGCTGGTCGAAAAATATGTGCTCTCGCCGCGCCATGTCGAAATCCAGGTCTTCGGCGACAGCCATGGCAATGTCGTCCACCTCTTCGAGCGCGACTGCTCGCTGCAGCGCCGCCACCAGAAGGTGATCGAGGAGGCGCCGGCGCCGGGCATGACCGAGGAGGTCCGCGCCGCGATGGGCAAGGCCGCGACCGAAGCGGCGAAGGCCGTCGGCTATGTCGGGGCCGGAACGGTCGAGTTCATCGCCGACGGGCGCGACGGCCTGCGTGCCGACCGGTTCTACTTCATGGAGATGAACACCCGGCTTCAGGTCGAGCATCCGGTCACCGAGGCGATCACGGGGCTCGATCTGGTCGAGCTGCAGTTGAAGGTCGCCGCCGGCGAGCCTCTCGGCTTCACCCAGGCCGACGTCACCGCGACCGGCCATGCGGTCGAGGCACGGCTCTATGCCGAGGATCCGGAGAAGGGCTTCCTGCCCTCGACCGGCAAGCTCTGGGCGCTGCAATTCCCGGAAGGCGACGGCATCCGCATCGACACCGGCGTCGAGGCCGGCGACACGGTGACGCCGTTCTACGATCCGATGATCGCCAAGGTGATCGCCCATGGCGCGACTCGCCATGAGGCGCTGGACCGCCTCGGGGCTGCGCTGAGCGAGACGATCGTGGCGGGGCCGCGCACCAACCTGGCCTTCCTGAAGGCGCTGACCGAGGCTCCCGGCTTTCGCGAGGGGCCCTTCGACACCGGCTTCATCGAGCGCAACATTACGGCGCTCGGAGCCGAGCCGCAGCCGCTCGACGCGGCGGCGGTCGCGGCGGCGGCGCTTCAGTTGGAGGAGGAGCGTCAGACGGAAGGTCTGCTTCGGGCGGCTGAACGGGCCGATGGCGAGGCCCGCTCGCCCTGGCTTGTGGCGGACGCGTTTTCGCTGATGCCGCGCCCCGCGCTCGGCCTGCCGCTCCTGGTCGATGGCGAGCGGGTCGAGGCGCGGATCGAGTGGCATGAGGAGGGCGCCCGCGTCAGCCTGCCCGGCCATCAGATCGGCGAGGGCGAGCACGAGATCGCGCTGGCGCAGGGCGAGCGCGGCACCTGGCTGGCGCTGCACCGCGGCCGGCAGACGGCCGTTTCGCTGTTCGACCCGTTCAGTGTCGATCTCGACGCCGCGGCCGGCTCGGGCGGCGTCGTCAAGGCGCCGATGCATGGCAAGCTGATCGCGCTGTTTGTCTCGGCCGGCGATGTCGTCAGCAAGGGCCAGCGGCTCGCCATCGTCGAGGCGATGAAGATGGAGCATGTGCTGACGGCACCGCGCGACGGCACGGTCAGCGAGATCGGCGCCGCGCCAGGGGCTCAGGTGGCGGAAGGCGCCAAGGTGGTGGTGCTCGGCGACTAGGCGAATCGTAGGAGTCGCTTGCGGCCGTTTGCTCGCTCGACAGGCGAGGATAGCCCGTCACTGCGAGCGCAGCGAAGCAATCCAGAACGGCAGTGCTCGACGTTACCTGGATTGCTTCGCTGCGCTCGCAATGACGGCGGCCAGCCGGACTACCCCATCCGTCCGATCACCGGGAACTGCTCGACCTCGTAGATCTGCCCCGAGACCGGCGCGCTCTCGTCGGAGAGCCAGAAGGCGGTATGCGCCGCGATCTCCTCGGGCTGCATGATGCGGCCGCTCGGCGCCTGACGGACGGGCACATGCTTCTCCCAGCCGGGCTTCTGCCCCTCCTTCTGCTGGGTGGCGTCCTCATTGGCGGTGAAGGTCCAGCCGACATTGAGCTGGTTGAGGCGGATGCGCTCCGGGCCGAGCGAATCGGCGAGGTTGCGCGTCATCGTCATCAGCGCGCCCTTGGACATGGAATAGACGGTCAGGCGCGGCAGGCCGCACCAGGCGTTGATCGAGCCGACGGTGACGATCGCGCCGCCCGAGCCTTGCGCGCGAAAAGCCCGCGCCGCCGCTTCGGAGGCGAGCAGCGGGGCGCGGACATTGACGGCGAAGATCTCGTCGAAGAAGTCGACCGTCGTCCCGGTGACCTCGCCGCGGGGATAGATGCCGGCGTTGTTGACGAGGCCGTCGATCCGTCCGAAGGCCGCGACCGTGGCATCGACCAGGGCCTGCGGCGTCTCGGGATCGGCGAGGTCGCCGGTCACGGGAGCGGCCTGGCCGCCCAATTCGCGGCAGACGCCCTCGACTTCCTCGCGATCGCGGCCATGGACCACGACCTTGGCCCCCTCGGCGACCAGCCGCTCCGCCATGGCGTGGCCGATGCCGTTCGAGGAGCCTGTGACGAGAATGGCCTTGCCTGTCAGTCCGCGCATCAAAATCTCCTTGTGTCTTGGGGTGCCCTGCGGCCTGCCGTCGCGCAGGCAGCTTCGCGCAGCGCGGCTGTGGAGAGCAACGCCGCTGGCGCTGGTCCGGTTGCCGTGCCCGCACTAGATTGCCGGCCATGCCGCTCCATCTCCTCAAGCTCTGCGTCGGCGCCGATTCGATCGGCGATCTGGAAGATTGGATCGAGGAGCGCCTGACACTGGAACGGCGACTGGGCCGGACGGCCGAGCAGATCCACACCACCCGCATGGTGCCCAAGCGCCTCGACGAGTTGCTCGACGGAGGCTCGCTCTATTGGGTGATCAAGGGCCAGATCAGCGCGCGGCAGAAGCTGCTGGCCGTGCGCCCTTTCACCGATGGCGACGGAATCGGCCGCTGCCATCTTGTGCTGGAACCGGTGGTCGTGCCCGTCGAGCCGCGTCCCTGCCGGCCGTTCCAGGGCTGGCGCTACCTCACCGAGAAGGATGCGCCGCGCGATATCGACGGCCGCAGCGGCGATCTTGGCGCCATGCCGGAGGCGTTGCGGCGGGAGCTTGCGGAGCTGGGGCTGCTGTAGAGCGCCATTCCAGTCGTGCGCTGGCGTGCTCAGCGCACTTCGATGCTGCGCCTCGCCAGGACGCTAAGGCCGTCTCCCGCTTTCAGGATGTAGCGGATGTCGTAGCGCCCCGGCTTGTCGGGCGCGGCGAGCCGGCCGCGGCTTTCAGCCTCCACGGAGATATAGGTCAATTCGCCAGCGGTTTCCCTGGAGCCGGCGACAACAATGTCGACATAGTCCCCTTCGCCATTCGGCCCTTGCCATGACACCTCGAACTCGACTCCGCGCTGGACACGGGCGGGGGCCTCGAGACTGGCTGTGGCGGCACGGACGGTCAGCGGCACCTCGGCAAGGATCTTGTGCCCTCCGGCGGCTGCGAGGACATAGCGGATGCGGTAATCGCCTGGTGCTCCGGGCGCCCGCAGCGCCACGGTTTCCTGATCCTCCGACTGTTCGACATAGGCATAGGCCAGTTCGCCGGAGGTGTCGCGATGGCCCTCCCTCACCAGATCGACATAGTCTCCGGCAGCGCCGGGGCCGCGCCAATGGACCGAGATTGTCGCGCCCGCGATCGCGTCGGGCGGGAAGGCGAGCGTCGCCGCGGAGGGCGTGACCTCGAGCGGGATGGCGACCAGCGCCTTGCGCCCGTCCGGGGCGGCGAGGATGTAGCGCAACTGGTAGGAACCGGCTTCGCCGGGAGCCTTCAGCCGAACCGGGTTGCCGCTGTCGAGATAGGCATAGGCGATCTCGCCATCAGGCGCCGTATGGTCGCGGCGGACGAGGTCGACATAGTCGCCCGGTTGGCCCGGCCCCTTCCAGGATACGTCGAAGGTCGTGCCAGCCGCGACGCTGGCCGGAGCCTCCAGCGCATGGGGGGCGTCGGCCACTGCGATCCGTGCCGTCGCGAGCACTTGCCGGCCCTCGGGACCAGCCCAGACATAGCGCAGGTCGTAGGGACCGGGCCGGCCGGGGGCGCGTAGCGCCGCTGCTTTGCCGGCCTCGACATAGACATAGGACAGCTCGGCATCGAAGCCCTTGCTCCCGGCCGGGACGATATCGAGATAGTCGCCGGTGCCGCCAGGGCCGGTCCACTCAGCAGTGAAGCTCTGGCCGATGCTCGGCTTCGCGCCCGTCCTGACTGTCGCCGCCGGCCGCTTGACCGATTGCACCGCTGCGGGACGCAGCGTCGCGCTCACGGTGGTCATCAGCGCATCCTGGAGCTGGGCGGCGTTGCCGGCCGCGATATAGCGGCCCCCGGTCTTTTCGGCGAGGCAGGCGACCTTGCGGCCGTCCTCGCGCGACAGGTCGAAGCCGACGACATGCGCCGTGAAACCGACGCCGGCCTTGGCGAGTTCCGCTCCCAGCGCGCAGGGGTCGGCCTGACAGGTCTCGATCCCGTCGGTGATCAGGATGACGGTCGCCTTCTCCTCCGTGTAGCGCAGTGCAACGGCTGCCTGCCGGACGGCCTCTGTCAGCGGCGTCTTGCCGAGGAAGCGCAGTCTTGCGGCCGCATCAGTGATCGCAGCAGCATTGTTCCGCCCCGGCGGCACGATCAGTTCGATGTCGGAGCAATTGCCTTTCTCGCGATGGCCATAGGCAAGCAGGCCGATCTCCCTTTGCGGGGCCATGCCGCCCAGGACGGCCTTCAGCGCCTCGCGGGCGATCTCGAGCTTGGGCTTGCCGTCGATGCGGCCCCACATCGAGCCCGAGGCGTCGAGCACGATCAGCGACTGCTCGGCCCGCCCCGCAGTGCCGAGCGACAGCAGCAGGCCGAGGGCCATCATCCAGATCCGCATCACGTACTCCGTGTCGCACCCGTCGCAAGCCGAGGCGGCTGCCAGCCGCTCCATTACCGATAGCGGTCATCCTGCCGAACGGGAAGGGGAACCGAAGGCGGCCGCAGCGCCCCCTCATCCGGGTTTCGTCACGCGCCCTACACTGCGATGTTGTCGATCAGCCGCGTTGCGCCGAGCCGCGCGGCCACCAGAATCCGGATCGGTCCGTCCGCGAGCGAAGTGACCGGTGCCAGGGTCTCGGCGTGGCGCGCTTCGAGATAATCGAGTTCGAAACCTGCCGAGATGATTTCGGTCTGGGCCTCGCCGACGGCCCGGAACAGGTCGTCGCGGTTGCGGATGCGGACGGCCAGCGCCTGCATCACCCGGTGCAGCAGCGGCGCCAAGGCGCGATCCTCCGGCGAGAGGTAGCGGTTGCGTGAGGACATGGCGAGGCCGTCCGCCTCGCGGAAGGTCGGCAGGGGCACGATCTCGATGCCGAGGTCGAGATCGGCCGCCATCCGGGTCACGACCTTGAGCTGCTGGTAGTCCTTCTCTCCGAAGACGGCGAGGTCAGCCCGTGACTGGGTGAAGAGCTTGCAGCAGACCGTGGCGACGCCCTCGAAATGCGTGGGCCGGAAGCGGTCGTCGAGCCCCACCGCAGCGGGCCCGAGCAGCAGCACGCGCGTGGCGAAGCCGGACGGATACATCTCCTCGACCGGGGGGAAGAAAACGGCATCCGCGCCGGCGGCGACCAGCTTGGCGCAGTCGTCGTCGAAGGTGCGCGGATATTTCTTGAAGTCCTCATGCGGCGCAAACTGCGTCGGGTTCACGAAGATCGTCACGATGACGCGCTGCGCCCGCCGCTGGGCTTCCTTCACCAGCGCGATATGGCCCTCATGCAGCGCGCCCATCGTCGGCACGAGGCCGACTTTGTCGCCCGCGGCATGCCAGCCGGCGACGGCCTGCCGCATGGCGGCGACGGTCTCGAAGATCGCGATCCCGGTCATGGCGTCTCTCTTGTCGATGGGCTGACACGTCGCGCCCCTGATGGTGGCGGACGGGTAGCAAATGTCCCGCAAACCGCCAATATCAAGGCCATGACGGAGAAGAGCGACAAGGCGCTGGAGAAGCGCGCCGGAGCGGGTGTGGCGACGGGGCGATCGGCGCCCGGCGAGATCGACCGTTTTCTCGGTGCGGCGAAGCAACTCGCACCGCTGGCGACCGGACAGGCGGGGCGCCTCGTCTTTGCGCTCGACGCCACGATGAGCCGCCAGCCGACATGGGACCTCGCCTGTTCGCTGCAGGCGAAGATGTTCGAGGTCGCGGCAACGAGCGGCGGGCTCGCCGTGCAGCTGGTCTATTTCCGCGGTCTCGCCGAGTGCCGCGCCTCGGGTTGGGTCGGCGAGCCGCGCCGGCTCAACGGCCTGATGTCGGGAATCGCCTGCCAGGGCGGCCAGACGCAGATCGCGCGCGTGCTGAAGCATGTCCGCGACGAGGCGCGCAGCGTGCCGGTTCGCGCCTTCGTCTTCGTCGGCGACGCGATGGAGGAGGAGGCCGATGCGCTCGCCGCCCTGGCGGGCGAACTCGGACTGCGCGGCATCCGCGGCTTCCTGTTCCAGGAGGGGCAGGATCCCGCCGCGAGCGCTGCCTTCGCCATGATGGCGCGCCTGACGGGCGGCGCCCATGCCCGTTTCGACGCCGCCGCGCCAAATTCGCTGCTCGATCTCCTGCGCGGCGCGGCGGCCTATGCGGCGGGTGGGCGAGAGGCGATGCTGAAGCTGTCGGCGGCGAGCCCTGCCGTGCGTGGGCTGCTGGGCTCGATGGAAGGAGGCCGCCGGTGACGCTGCTTTACGGGATCGGCGCGGTGCTGCTGATCTGGTGGCTGTCGAAGCTCTTCGCGAGCACCAATCCGAAGATGCTGGCCAAGGCGGTCAAGGGCGGCGGCGGGGTGCTGTCGCTGGGTGTTGCCGCGCTGCTGATGATGCGCGGCCGGCTCGACATGGCGATCTTCGTCGGCGGCATCGGCGCCTGGCTGCTCGGCTGGAGCGCGACCGGGCCCGGCGGCATCCGCTTTCCCTGGGGGACGTCGTCCGCCGAGACACCCGGTGCGCGCTCGCAGGTCGCCTCGCGGCTGTTGGCGATGGAACTCGACCATGACAGCGGCGGCATGACCGGGACGGTCAGCGGGGGCCGTTTCGCCGGGCGCAGCCTCGACGACCTCTCGCTGGCCGAGATCGCCGAGTTGATGCGCGAGTGCCTGGCCGACGACCCTGACGGGGCGCGGTTGCTAGAGGCTTATCTGGACCGCCGGTCGCCCGGCTGGCGTGAAGACGCTGATCGTCACCGCGACGCGGGGCAGGGCCGCGCGGCGGGCACGGGCGCGATGTCGCATCAGGAGGCCTACGAGATCCTGGGGCTTCAGCCGGGGGCGGGCGAGGAGGCGATCCGCGAAGCCCATCGCGCCCTGATGAAGCGCATCCACCCGGATGCCGGGGGCACCAGCGGTCTTGCCGCTCGCGTCAACCAGGCCAAGGACGTCCTTCTGAAGTGAGGGGCCGAGGGGAAACAGGGAAGAGGTCGGGTGCGACATGGCAGCGTTCCTTGTCCTTGTCCTTCAACCGCGGGTGGCGAAGCAGGCGAAGCCGTCGCGCTTGAGCCTCGCGCAGGCGTTCTGGGCGTCCTTGGAGTCGTCGAAGCCGGCGAAGCGGGCCCTGAAGAGGGTGGAGCCGCCCTTCTCGACGCGCTCGGTCACCGCCGTGGCGTCGGCCAGCGGACCGGCGGCCTTGGCGCGGGCCCTGGCGAGGATGTCCTTGGCCTTGGCCTCGTCATCGGTCGCGCCGAGCTGGATGATCCATTTGCCGGTGGTGGCGACGGTCGCGCGGCTTTCGCTGGCGCGCGCCGGCTCGGGAGCCTTCTCCACGGCCTTTGCAAGGGTGGTCACGCCGCTCTCGTGAGCCTTCTCGGCCGGCGCCGGTGCAGCGGCGGGCTTCGGCATCGGAGCCTCGGCGGGCTCGGCGACCTTGGCGATCGAGGAGGTCACGTCGACATTCGCCGGCGGACGCAGGACCTTGCCGTCGGCGGCGGGGGCGCCGATCGACCAGCGCATGGCCGGCGGCGTCGTGGTGGCGGTCACCGGGCGCATGCCGGAGATCTGGAGCTGCTGGGCGCCGGCGGAGAGCGGGCGCGGCGGCGCGATCGGCGTCGTCGTCGAGACCGGCGCGTAGGCACGGGCGGCGATCGGCAGCGGCGCTTCGGTCTCGACGCGCGGGCGGGGCACTGGCAGCGGGGCCGGCTCGGCGGCGGCGGTCACGACCGGTGCGGCCGGGCGGGCGCGTTCCGGTGCACGCTCAGGGGCGCGCTCCTGCGGCCGCTCCTGGGGTTCCGGGGCCTCCGCAATCAGCGTCGAGGCGCGGCCGCTGGTGGCGGCCTTGGGCAGGGCGGCGACAACGAGATCGGCCATGATCTTGTCGCGGGAGGCGCCTGAACGTCCGCCGAGCACGACGGAGACGACATGGCGGCCATCGGCCTTGGCCGAGGTCATCAGGTTGAAGCCGGAGAGGCGGGTGTAGCCGGTCTTGATGCCGTCCACGCCCTCGATGCGGCCGAGCAGCTTGTTGTGGTTGCGGTAGGCGCCGCCGGCATAGTTGAACACCCGCGTGGAGAACATCGGGTAGTAGCGCGGGAAGCGCTCCTGGATGGCGCGGGCGAGAATGGTGAGGTCGCGCGCCGTGGTGATGTTCGGCGGGCTGTGGGGCAGGCCGTGCGGGTTGTAGAAGGCCGTGCGGCTCATCCCGAGCGAACGGGCGCGGGCCGTCATCATCTTCGCGAACTCGTCCTCCGAGCCGCCGACATTCTCGGCGACCGCCATGGCGACGTCGTTGGCGGATTTGGTGATCAGCGCGAGGATCGCGTCGCGGACCGAGATGGTCTCGCCCGGCGTGAAGCCGATCTTGGAAGGCTCCTGGCGGGCGGCGTGAGCCGAGACCGTGAGTTCCGAATTCATGCTGAAGCGGCCACGCTCCAACTGCTCGAACAGCACGTAGAGCGTCATGACCTTGGTGATGGAGGCGGGGATGCGGGGCGCATCCTCGTTGACCGCATGCAGCGTGCGGCCGGTCTTCGCATCGACGACCATCGCCGCATAGGGGGGCGCATAGCCGCCGCCCGCGGGGCGCTTCTTCTTGCGCGCCGCCTCGGCGGGAGAGGCGACGGCGGCGACAGCCACCGCGACGATGCCGATCATTGCCACGAGCGCGCGCGAACGCACGCGCCGGGACCCAACGCAACTGAAAGCCATGCAACCCGCCTCAACCAGAACTCACGTCCCGATCCCGGAGCACGTGACGACGTGGCATCCGGGACACAGTTTTGGAGGTTACGACGGCGCGGTTACGGAGCCGTTAAAATGCCACCGATCGCGAAGGCCGCCAGTGGCGTCAGGGCGTCGCGGCTGATGCGCTGCAGCGCGATCTTGACATTCATGTTGCGGTGCACAATATGAAGGCGGTCCCGGTGGTGAACCCTTTTTCATCTGACCCAGGGGCGACAGACCCGGGCCCAAGGGCTCGTCAGCAAGAGGCGGCATGCGTGCCGAGGGAAGAAACATGATGCAGCAGTTCGAAACGATCCAGAAGGCCTCGAAAGAGAACGTCGATGCGGCCCTGAAGGCCTTCGGCGCCACCTCCAAGGGCGTGCAGACGCTCGCCGTCGAGGCCACCGACTACGCCAAGAAGTCCTTCGAGACCGGCACCGCCACGCTCGAGAAGCTGGCCGGCGTCAAGACGCTGGACAAGGCCATCGAGATCCAGACCGACTACGTCAAGACCGCCTTCGAGGGCGCCGTCGCCCAGATGACCAAGATGGGCGAGCTCTACGCCGCGATCGCCAAGGACGCTTACAAGCCGTTCGAGGGCATCGTCGCCAAGGCCGTTCCGGCCACCAAGTGAGGCGACGCGGCGCCGCCCGCTTGCGGCGCCAAGCCTCACCACTGAATCAGAGCCCGGCCGCGAGGCCGGGCTTTTTCGTTGCGTGATGCCCGCCCGGATGCTGCGCTGCAGCAGCCGGACGCCTCTTTGAACCGATTGAAAACTGTCGCGATGAAGCGCATGTCTTGCCCGTCGCCGCGCGCGCCGCGGCTTGCAAGCCAGTGGTTCCCCCGATGCTCGACAAAGCCATTCCCCCGCGTACCCTCAGGCTGAACGCCAGCGACAATGTCGCGGTCGCGGTCGATCCGGTCGATATCGGTGTGACAGCCGCGGGCGTGACGGCGCTGAAGCGCATTCCACGTGGCCACAAGCTGGCGCTGAGCCCGATCGCCAAGGACGAGCCGATCCGCAAGTTCGGCCAGATCATCGGCTTCGCCACCGTCGACATTCCGCCGGGCGAATGGGTGCATGAGCACAACACCGGCTTCCACGCCTTCGAGCGCGACTATGCCTTCTGCGCCGAGGCCAAGCCCGAATTCGTGCTGCCGGTCGAGCGCCAGGCGACCTTCGAGGGCTTCCGCCGCGCCAATGGCAAGGCCGGAACGCGCAACTATGTCGGCATCCTCACCTCAGTGAACTGCTCGGCCTCGGCCGCGCGCTTCATGGCCGAGGAGGTCAAGCGCTCTGGGCTGCTCGCTGATTATCCCAATGTCGACGGCGTGATCGCGCTGACCCACGGCACGGGCTGCGGCATCGACTACAATGGCGAGAGCTTCGAGGTGCTGAAGCGCACCACCTGGGGCTATGCCTGCAATCCCAACATGGCCGCTGTGCTCGTCGTCGGGCTGGGCTGCGAGGGCTTCCAGATCAAGCGGATGAAGGACGCCTATGGCATCGAGGAGAGCGACGTCTTCCGGACGCTGACGATCCAGGAGACCGGCGGCACGCGCAAGGCGGTTGCGGCGGGGATCGAGGCGCTCAAGATGATGCTGCCGATCGCCAATCGGGCGCGGCGCGAGACGGTGCCGGCGTCCGAGCTGATGCTCGCTCTGCAGTGCGGCGGTTCGGACGGCTATTCCGGCATCACGGCTAACCCGGCTCTGGGCAAGGCGGTCGACATCCTGGTCGAGCATGGCGGCACGGCCATCCTGTCGGAAACGCCGGAGATCTACGGCGCCGAGCATCTGCTGACACGCCGCGCTGCGACGCGAGAAGTCGGCGAGAAGCTCGTCGGCATCATCAAATGGTGGGAGGACTATACCGCCCGCGCCCGGATGGACATGAACAACAACCCGTCGCCCGGCAACAAGGCGGGCGGGCTGACGACGATCCTGGAGAAGTCGCTCGGCGCTGCCGCCAAGGGCGGCACCAAGACGCTGGCGGCCGTCTACAACTATGCCGAGCCAGTCCGCTCCAAGGGCTTCGTCTATATGGACACGCCCGGCTACGATCCCGTCTCGGCGACGGGGCAGGTGGCGGGCGGGGCGAACATCCTCGCCTTCACCACCGGGCGCGGCTCGGCCTATGGCTGCAAGCCGACGCCCTCGATCAAGCTCGCGACCAACACGCCGATGTATCTCAAGCAGACCGACGACATGGACATCAACTGTGGCGATGTCCTCGACGGCGTGACGCTGGAGGAGAAGGGCCGGGAAATCTTCGACTATCTGCTAAAGGTCGCCTCGGGCGAGAAGTCGAAGTCCGAAGAGATGGGCTATGGCGACGCCGAGTTCGTGCCCTGGCAGATCGGCGCGACCATGTGAGGGTTCGGGCCGGCGGGATTGTTCCGGCCGGAACAATAGCGCGACGTCGATCGTTCCTTCCGATCAACGTGAAGGAAGGGACGATATGATCCGCCACGCTCTCGCAGCAGCACTCTTTGCAGCCGGCCTCTCCGTTGCGGCGCCCGCCTCGGCATCGCCTCTCGCCGCGCCCTCGGCCTCCGGACTGCTGCAGCAGGTTCCGTCAGTGGCGGAGCAGGCCCAGTATCGCGATCATCGCCGTTATCGCCGCGACCACCGCGGACCTTATATGCGGCGCCACGGGCCGCGACCGCGCTACGCACCCGGTGCCCGATTCCGCGCCCCGCCGCCCGGATATCGTCGCTATGGCGCCCGGCCAGGCAACTGGCGCACCCGAGGCTGCATCACGGTCGGGGCGATCTGGTTCTGCCCGTGACCTGCGGCCATCGACAACCAAGCCGGGCTCGCGCCCGGCTTTTTTGTGTGTTGGCTTGAACCGAACCGGACGTCGAAGGGACCAAGAGGGGAAACCGGCGCAACCCGCGCCGGTGCATTGCTTTGCCTAGGCCCATCATGAAGACCCTGCTTCTGGTCACCCTCCCGCGCATCCTTCTCGGGCTGCTTTTTCTGGTTTCCGCCGTCGACGGCTTCTGGTGGCTGGCCACCGGCGCGCATCTGATCCATCCGCCGACCAGCGCGCGCGGGGTCGCCTTCGAGGAGGCGCTGCAGGCCTCCGGCTTCTTCTGGCCGCTGCTGAAGACGGTCAATCTCCTCGGTGCGCTCAGCCTGCTCGGCAATATCGCGCCGGCGTTCGGACTCGCGCTGATCGCGCCGGTCATGACCGTGATCGTGTTCTTCCACCTCGTCATCAACCCGCAGGGCATCCCTGTGGCGGTGATCCTGGTGGTTCTGGGCTCGCTGCTGGTTTGGGCCTATCGCGATCGCTATGCGGCGCTGCTGCGGTAGCGGGCAGGCGTCATTCTCGGGCGCAGCCCTCGGGTCCGATCTTCGATCGGCCCAAGGATAAACTCCGCGCAGAGCCGAGAATCTCGAAACGAGAATGAACTGGTTTCCGAGATGCTCGGGTCAAGCCCGAGCATGACGTGTCACGTCACAGCGCAAACCCGCGCAGCCGCTCGCTCAGCGCGCCGATCCGGTCGGCGGCGACATTGGCGATGGCGATGCGTAAGTGCCGTTCCTGGCCCGGTCCGAAATAGGGGCCGGGCAGGGCGAGGACGCCGCGCTCCTGCACCAGAGCCCGTACCACCTCGGCCGCCGGCACGTCCGGGAACGGGTGGGCCACATAGGCGAAATAGGCGCCGGCCGCGAGCACGCGCCAGTCGTTGAGCGGGGCCATCGCCTCGCGGAAGAGCGCGGCGCGGGCGTTGATTTCGGCGCGATTGGCCTCGCGCCAGTCGCGGATGCCGTCGATGCCCCAGGTCACGGCCGCCTGGCCGGCGCGCACGGGGTTGATCTGGACGCAGTCCAGCACCTTGGCGATCTCTGCCATCACCGCTTCGCCCGCCGTGATCGCGCCCAAGCGCCAGCCCGGCACGGCATAGGCCTTCGAGAAGCTGTAGAGGCCGATCACGGAGTCCTGCCAGGGCGTTGTGGCGAAGACTTCATGCGGGGCGGCAGCGCCTGCGGGGAGGAAATCGCGGTAGGTCTCGTCGAGCACCAGCCAGAGACCGCGCCCCGCGCAGAGCTCCGCGAAGGCCGCGATGGTCGCGGGAGGATAGATCGCGCCGGTCGGGTTGTTCGGCGTCACCAGCACGATGGCGCGCGTGCCGGCGTCGATCAGCGCCTCGGCCGTCGCGACATCGGGCACGAAGCCGGCGGCCGGATCGCAGGGCAGCGGGCGCGCCTCGATGCCGAGCATGCGCAGCGTCATCTCGTGGTTGAAGTACCAGGGCGTCGGCAGCAGCACGTTCTGGCCGGCCCGCGCCACCGCCATCATCGTCATGACGAAGGCCTGGTTGCAGCCCGAGGTGATGGCCACCTCGCCCGGCTCGAAGGGCGCGCCATAGATCCGGCCGATCTCGGCCGCATAGGCTTCGCGCAGGACCATGTCGCCGGTAATCGGGCCGTAGCGCGTGGCGTCGGGCGAGGCGGCGGCCTGCGCCAGCCGCTCGAGCAGCGCGGCCGGCGGGGGCGAGCCCGGCACAGCCTGGGAGAGGTCGACCAGGGGGCCCGAGCGGCCGTCATAGGCGCGCGCCCAGCCCTGCGCCTGCGGGATCGGCGGCGTTCCGGTGTCGAGAAGGTCGGGGTTCAGGGCGGGGAGCGTCTTGTCGGCCATGGCCGGCAGCTTTGGGACGCGGCCGGCCTTGCGTCAATCGGTCCGCGCGCCGGAGGCTCCTGCGCTTGGCGGCCGGCCAGAGGGACGCCATATCGTCGGAGGAAGCCACGGAGCGCGCATGCCGGACGGAACACGGGACGCCATCGAGACGCTGCATGCGATGCTGGACGCGGCCGGCAGCATCGTCGCCTTCACCGGTGCCGGCATCTCGACCGAATCGGGGGTCCCGGATTTCCGCTCGGCCGGCTCGCCCTGGATGGTCAACAAGCCGATCCCGTTCGAGGCTTTCGTGAAGAGCCGTGAGGCGCGGGCCGAGGCCTGGCGGCGCAAATTCGCCATGGACGATCATTATGCCGGCGCCGCACCCAATGCCGGGCATCGCGCGCTGGCCCGGCTGGTCGGGCAGGGGCGGGCGCCGGCGATCATCACCCAGAACATCGACGGGCTGCACCAGGCCTCGGGCGTGCCCGACGACCGGGTGATCGAACTGCATGGCAACGGCACCTATGCGACCTGCCTGGGCTGCGGCCGCCGGCATGAACTGGCCGAGATCCGCCCCGCCTTCGAGGCGACGGGCGAGCCGCCGGACTGTGCCGCCTGCGGCGGGCCGGTGAAATCCGCGACGATCTCCTTCGGCCAGGCGATGCCGCAGGACAAGATGATCCGGGCCCAGCAACTGGCTCTGGAGGCTGAGCTTTTCCTCGTCGTCGGGTCCTCGCTCGTGGTCTATCCTGCCGCGACGCTGCCGGTCATCGCCAAGCGGCAGGAGGCGACGCTGATCATCGTCAACCGCGAGCCGACGGAGCTCGACGCCATCGCCGATCTGGTGGTGCGGGCGGAGATCGGCGCGGCGCTCGGCCCGCTGGCGGGCTGAGCCCCTGCGACCTTTCGGTCCGGCCCGCATGACGGGGCTTGAGGCCGTGGCAAAAACAGCTATGCGAGCGGGACGCTTCCCTCCACCGTCGCAAGGCGCTCCATGTCCAGCGAGAAGACCATCCCCTCGGCCGCCCTCGCGCTCGGTGCGGCCGGGGTCATCCCGTTCCTGGCCTGCACCGCCGGGCTCGCGGCCGGCTTCGCCGTGCCGGGCATCGGCGGTGGCGAGCGGCTGTCTCAAGCGCTGATCGTCTACGGGGTCGCGATCCTCTCGTTCCTCGGGGGGGTGCGCTGGGGCATCGCCATGGGCTATGAGAGCGAGGCCGCGCAGCGGCGCGATTTCGTCATCGCCGTGATCCCGGCGCTGATCGGCTGGGGCGCGGCGCTGCTGGCGCCGGGCGCGGCGCTGTGGACGCTCTGCGTCGCCTTCATCCTGCTCGGGCTGATGGATTACGGGCTCTATTGCCGCGAGGTCGCCGCCGAGTGGTATGGCCGGCTTCGGCTCGGCCTGTCGGCGGCGGTGGCGGTGCTGCTCGGCGTGGCGGCGGCCGCGGCCTGAACCTCACTCCCGCGAGGCCAGCGCCAGCCGCAGTGCCAGCGCGCCGAAGACCGCGCCCATCAGCCGCTGCGGCCAGGCGGCGAGATGGGGCCGTGCGGCGAGCGCCCGCCCGAGCCGGCCCGCCGTCAGGATGACCGCGCCGTTGACCATCAGCCCGACCAGATTGAGAATCGTCGCCAGGACGATCACCTGCAGCGCGATCGACCCGGCCTCGGGCTTCAGGAACTGCGGCAGCAGCGCCAGCATGAACAGCGCCATCTTGGGGTTGAGCAGGTTCGTCAGCATCCCCTGCAGGAAGATCGCGCGCAGCTTCAGCGCCGGCTGGTCGGCGCGCGGCGCGAAGAGGGTGGCCGGCGACCGCAGCGTCGTCCAGGCCAGCCAGGCGAGATAGGCCGCGCCGAGGAACCGCAGTGCGTCATAGGCCGCCGGCACCAGCAGGAAGAGCTGCGACAGGCCGAAAGCGGCCGCGAAGGCCTGGAGATAGCTCCCGGCGGCGATGCCGGCATAGGTCACGAAGCCGGCGCTGCGGCCCTGGCCGAGGCTGCGCGAGGCGATCAGCAGCATGTCGGGGCCGGGCGTGGCGGTCAGGACGGCGCAGGCGGTCGTGAAGAGCGCGAGGGTGGCGAGATCGGGCATGGCGGTCCTCGTCGCTTCGGGATCGACTCGGGAGCCTCCTATCGCATGGGACGGCCGGGCGCCGCAGGGCTTTTTTCGCCCATCGCGGATGTGGATGACGCGAAGCCGGCTGTATCGCGACTCCCCGGGGATGGTATCGTGAGCAGGCGAATCAAGCCATTTCGGGCGGGGGTGGGTAGTCAATGTCCGACGAGTTCGGTGAGAGCGGGCGGCGACCGGTAGGACCGATCCAGTCGCTCAATCGGGTGATGCGGCTCGACGGGCCGGACAGCCTCGCCGCGGATGTCGGCGTCGAGCTCAGCGGCTATGTGAAGTGGTTCGACGTCTCCAAGGGCTACGGCTTTGTCGTGCCCGAGGATGGCGGGCCCGACGTTCTCGTCCATGTCACCATCCTGAAGCGCGATGGTTTCAATGCGATCGCCGAAGGCGCTCACATCGTGCTCGAAGCGGTGGAGAAGCCGCGCGGCCGTCAGGCCATCCGCGTCCTGTCGATCGACACCACCGCCGCGCGCCATCCCGCCGAGATGCCGCTGGCGCGCACCAACGTCCAGGTCACGCCGACCAGCGGGCTCGAGCGGATGACGGTGAAGTGGTTCAACCGGCTGCGCGGCTTCGGCTTCGTCTCGGCCGGCGAGAATTCGCCCGACGTCTTCGTCCATATGGAAACGATGCGCCGCTATGGGCTCGTCGAGCTGATTCCCGGTCAGGTCGTGCTGGTGCGCTACGGACCCGGGCCGAAGGGCCTGATGGCCGCCGAGATCCGGCTGGAGCAGGGCGGGGCGCCGAGCTCGCACTGACCGCCTCGCGTCATGCTCGGGCTCGACCCGAGCATCTCATCCCGCGAATGGCCCTCTTCTTGCCGGAGATGGTCAGGGCAAGCCCGACCATGACGCGTCAGAGCGCGAACGACGTCCCGCAGCCGCAGGAACTCGTCGCGTTCGGGTTGGTGATCTTGAAGGACTGCCCGATCAGATCGTCGACGAAGTCGATCGTGCTGCCGGCCAGCAGGTCGAGCGAGGTCTCGTCGATCAGCACGGTGGCGCCGTCGCGCTCGATGACGATGTCGCCCGGCGCCTTCTCGCGATCGACGTCGAAGACATACTGGAAACCCGAGCAGCCCCCGCCGGCGACACTGACGCGCAGCATCGAGCCCGGCGGCTCCGTCGCCATCACGGCGAGGATACGGCTGGCGGCCTTCTCGGTCACGGAGACGGGGCCCGCAGCGGCCTCGTTCGATGCGGTCATGGCGATCTCCCGGAGCAGAAGCTCCTTGCACCTTGGTTGCCCGCAAAGGTAAGTGCGCGCCAGCCCCCCGACAAGCCGGGGGCGGCGACGGACCCGCCATGCCGCATCCAGACGATCCGCACGCCTTGCTGCCCACGCAGCCGGGCGCCGCGCGCGAACCCGGCGACCGCTGGCGGGCTCCCTATGCCTGCCGGTCGGCGACGAGCCGGGGCCGACTGATCGAGGAGCCGGCCTCGCCGACGCGCAACCCGTTCCAGCGCGACCGCGACCGCATCATCCACTCCACCGCCTTTCGCCGGCTGAAGCACAAGACGCAGGTGTTCGTCTCGCATGAGGGCGACCATTTCCGCACGCGGCTGACGCATACGATCGAGGTGGCGCAGATTGCGCGCGCCCTGGCGCGGGCGCTCGGGCTCGACGAGGATCTCGCCGAGGCACTGGCGCTGGCCCACGACCTCGGCCACACGCCCTTCGGCCATACCGGCGAGGATGCGCTGGCCGACTGCATGGCCGATGTCGGCGGCTTCGACCACAACGCCCAGACGCTGCGGATCGTGACGCGGCTGGAGCGGCGCTATGCGGGGTTCGACGGGCTGAACCTGACCTGGGAGACGCTCGAGGGCCTGGTCAAGCACAATGGCCCGCTGCTGCTGGCCGACGGATCGCCGACCGAGCGCTATGCGCAGGGCGGAATCCCCGCCGCGATCGTCGAGTACCAGGCCAAGCAGGATCTCTGGCTCGACAGCTATGCCTCTGCCGAAGCGCAGGCGGCAGCGCTCGCCGACGACATCGCCTACAACGCCCATGACATCGACGATGGCCTGCGGGCCGGGCTCTTCGGCCATGGCGAACTGCGCGCGGTGCCCTTCCTGGCCGGACTGCTCGACGAGATCGAGGCCCTGCATCCCGGGCTGGAGACGGCGCGGACGACGAACGAGCTGGTGCGGCGGGTGATCACGCGCTTCGTCGAGGGCACGATCGCCGAATCGCAAGGCAGACTGGCGGCGCTCGCCCCGGCCGATGCCGATGCGGTGCGACGGGCGGGCCGGCCGGTGATTGCCTTCCCGGCGGCCGTCGAGGCGGCCGACCGCGAGATCAAGGCCTTCCTCTACCCCAACATGTACCGCCATGCCCGCATCGCGCCGATCCGCCGCGATGCGGCGCAGGTGGTGCGCGACCTGTTCGCCCGCTTCCGGGCCGATCCTGGGCTGATGCCGGCCGATTGGGCCGCGGGCTGCGGAACCCTCGACGCGCACCGCCTGGCGCGGCGCGTGGCCGACTATATCGCCGGGATGACCGACTGGTACGCGCTCGACGAGCACCGGCGCCTGTTTGACGCGACACCGACGCTGCGATAGGGCCGGGCGCCTCTCCACCGCAGATATCGGCCGCCATGAACCTGTTCGAGACCTATTCCGCCCGCGTCGCCGCCGCGCTCGCCGCGCTCGCCGATCGCGGGGCGCTGCCCGCCGGGCTCGATCTCGGCCGCGTCGTGGTCGAGCCGACGAAGGACCCCGCGCATGGCGATCTCGCGACCAATGCCGCGATGGTGCTCGCCAAGGAGGCCGGCACCAATCCGCGGGCTCTGGCCGCCCTGCTGATCGAGGAACTCGCCAAGGACGCCGAGATCGTCAAGGCCGAGGTGGCGGGGCCCGGCTTCATCAACCTGACGCTTCGGCCTTCGGTCTTCACCGCGATCCTGAAGGAGGCGGTGCTGCGCGGGCTCGATTATGGCCGCGGCGCGCCGAAGCCGCAGCCCAAGATCAATGTCGAATATGTCTCGGCCAATCCGACCGGGCCGATGCATGTCGGCCATGGCCGCGGCGCCGTCTTCGGCGATGCGCTCGCCAACATCCTGGCCTTCGCCGGCCATGATGTGACGCGCGAGTACTACATTAACGACGCCGGGGCGCAGGTCGATGTCCTCGCCCGCTCCGCCTTCCTGCGCTACCGCGAAGCGCTGGGCGAGACGATCACGATCCCCGAGGGGCTTTATCCGGGCGACTATCTGGTCTCTGTCGGTCACGAGTTGGAACATCAGTATGGCCGCTCGTTGTTGGACAAGTCCGAGTCGGAGTGGATGCCTATCGTCCGGTCCGTCGCGATCGGCGAGATGATGGCAATGATCAGGGCCGATCTGCTGGCCTTGGGCGTCGCGCACGACCAGTTCTTCTCCGAGCGCTCGCTGCAGGAAACCGGCGGCGTCGATGCGGTCGCCGAGACCATCGCGGATCTGCGGTCCCGCGATCTCGTCTATGAAGGCCGGCTCCCCCCGCCCAAGGGCCAGAAGGATGAGGATTGGGAGGATCGCGAGCAGACGCTGTTCCGCGCCACCCAGTTCGGCGACGATGTCGACCGGCCGCTGCTGAAGTCGGATGGCAGCTACACCTATTTCGCCAACGACATCGCCTATCACCGCTCGAAGTTCACCCGCGGCTTCGCGCAGATGATCGACGTCTGGGGCGCCGACCATGGCGGCTACGTCAAGCGCATGCAGGCGGCGGTGAAGGCGGTCACGGCCGGGCAGGGCGCGCTCGACGTCAAGCTCTGCCAGCTTGTCAAGCTGCTGCGCAACGGCGAGCCTGTGAAGATGTCGAAGCGCTCGGGCGATTTCGTCACGCTGCGCGAGGTCATCGACGAGGTCGGCCGCGATGCGGTGCGCTTCATGATGATCTTCCGCAAGAACGACGCGACGCTCGATTTCGATCTCGCCAAGGTGGTCGAACAGTCGAAGGACAATCCGGTCTTCTATGTCCAGTACGCCCATGCCCGCTGCGCTTCGATCTTCCGGCAGGCGCGCGAGGCTTTTCCGAATCTCGACCTGTCGCCGCAGGCGCTGGCTGGTGCCGATCTCGCTCGCCTCACCGACGAGGCTGAGCTCGGTATCGTCAAGTTGATCGCGGCCTATCCGCGCATCGTCGAAGGCGCCGCGGCCGCTCATGAGCCACATCGGCTGGCGTTCTTCGTGCATGAGCTCGCCAGCGCGTTCCATTCCCTATGGAACAAGGGCAAAGACTCGCCGCAATTACGGTTCGTTAATCAAACTGATCGAGAGTCGACTGTGGCGAGGTTGGCGTTTGTGCATGCGGTGCGCAGCGTCCTTGCTTCCGGTCTGGCTGTCGCCGGAGTTGCGGCGCCGGAAGAGATGCGTTGACGGGCTCAGGGCCCTCGGCGCCCACAAGGTCGGGTTGACTGCGTCGCGCCTGGGCGTTCCCATGCGTGCCTGCGGCCTGCGCTGGGATGGATCATGCCATGAGTGAGCCCGCTAGGAACCGTTTTGCTCTCGACCTCGAGGATCTGGAGCGCCAGCTCCGCAGTGCGGGACAGGCCCCGCGCTCGGGCCAGTCGGCCGATCCTCTGGCCGAGCTGACGCGGATCGTCGATCAGGGCGATCCGCTGAAGGACATTTTTGGCCAGCGGGGCGCTGCACCGGCGCCCTCGCGCGCCACGCCGTCCTGGCCGGCTGCCGCACCGGCTCCGGCCCAGCCCCGGATCGTGCCGGAAGCGCCGCGCGAGGAGCCGCAGTTCGACGCCATCCGGCAGTTCCAGGCCGTGGCCGAGCAGGCGCCGCCGCCGGCCGAACTGCGTGGCGCGCTCGACGAATTCGAAGCCCTGCTGCGCCGCACCGATTCGGCCCGGCCGGCCGCGCCCGTCGCTCCGGCACCCGCGCCGCTGCGGGCTGAACCCCGCTTCGATTCCGCCGACGAGAGCTTCGACCGGCCCGAGCCTCAGGCTTATCAGCGCCCGGTCACGGCTCCGGCTGCACGCGACCTCGACGAGGCGAGCGAGGCCTTTGGCTATCACGGTCAGCCCGACGTCTACGATCAGCAGCCGGTCCATGCGGCCGCGGTGGCCGACGAGGACATGCCCGATCTCGAGCCGCGCCGCTCGCGCAAGGGCCTCTATGCCGCCGCCGCGCTGATCGTCGTCGGCGTGGTCGGTGTCGGCGCCGCGATGTCGCTGCGGGGGCCGACCCGCAGCGCCGACGGGCAGCCGCCAACCATTGCCGCCGCCACCGGCCCGACCAAGGTCGAGCCGGTCAATCCGGGCGGGGCCGAGATCCCGAACCAGAACAAGCAGATCTATGAGCGGCCCGGCGATGGCCAGTCCGGCGCGACCAAGGTCGTCAGCCGCGAGGAGCAGCCGGTCGACGTCCAGCAGGCGGCGCGCTCGATGCCGACCCGCGTCGTGATGCCGGGGCCGGGCTCGGCGACGGCTACGCCGCCCGCCAACGCGTTGTCGCAAGCGCCTGCCAGCGCCGCGCCGGTCGCCACCCCCGCCGAACCCGCCCTGACGCCGGTGCCGCCGGTGCCGGGTCTCGGCGAGCCGCGCCGCGTCCGCACCGTGTCGATCCGTCCGGACGGCACACCGGCGCCGCCCGCCAACGGCTCGGCCAACGGCCCGACCGGCTACACCAATGGCGCCGTCCCCCTGGCGACGGGCTCCGCGCCTCCGGCGCGTCCGGCCGGGCTCTCCCCCTCCGCGACCTCCGCTCCGGCCCCCGTCGCGGCAGCGCCGGCAACGCCCCAGTCGCGTCCCGCGACGACTCCGGCGGCCGAGGCGCCCAAGGTGCAGGAGCGGGCTGCCGCGCCGGCGACGACTCCCGCCGCCCCACTGCGCATCGCCAATGCCGCTCCTGCGGCGCAGGCTCCTGCCGCTCCGGCCCCGGCCACGGCGGCGATCCGCGCCGGCACCGGTGACTTCGTGGTCCAGCTCGGCGCGCCCGGCAGCGAGGCCGAGGCCCGCGCCACCTTCGCCGCCCTGCAGCGCAAATATCCCGGTCAGCTCGGCGGCCAGGCGCCGATCGTGCGCAAGACCGAGCTGGCCGGCGGCAAGACCGTCTACCGCCTGCGCGTCGGCCCTTACAGCCGCGAGGACGCGACCTCGATGTGCACGGCGCTGCAGGCCGCCGGCGGCCAGTGCTTCATCGCGAAGAACTGACCCGACCGCCTCCGTCGACCCCATCCGAGGCCGGCGGCGCCCAGCGCCTCCGGTTTTTTCGTGTCCGTGATGCAGGGCGCGGCGGCGCGGCGCGCGGTGGCCGGGCTCGGCGATTCATGGCAAGAGGCCGCGACAGAGTCGCGTCCCGCCTGCGGGCGGCGGATGCGGCCGAAGACCAGAAAAGCCTTCCGGAGGACACCATGGACCGCCGTCGTTTCGTCAAGACCGCCGCCACAGGCGCAGCCGGCAGCGCGCTGATCGCCGCGCCCGCCATTGCCCAGTCCCAGCCCAAGATCAGCTGGCGCCTGACCTCGAGCTATCCGAAGAGCCTCGACACCCTGTTCGGCCTGTCGACTCAAGTTGCCAAGCGCGTCGCCGAGGCGACGGATGGCAATTTCCAGATCCAGGTCTTCGCGCCCGGCGAGATCGTGCCCGGTCTGCAGGCGCTCGACGCCGTGCAGAACGGCACGGTCGAGTGCAGCCACACCCTGTCGAGCTTCTATATCGGCAAGGATCCGGCCTTCGCCTTCGAGACCTCGCTGCCCTTCGGCTTCAACACCCGCCAGCAGAACGCCTGGCTCTATGCCGGCGGGGGTCTCGAGCTCTGCCGCG
Organism: Methylobacterium sp. CCH7-A2; assembly: GCF_001557075.1. NCBI lineage: Bacteria > Pseudomonadati > Pseudomonadota > Alphaproteobacteria > Hyphomicrobiales > Methylobacteriaceae > Methylobacterium > Methylobacterium sp. CCH7-A2. The sequence continues at coordinate 20,519 of NZ_LSKN01000085.1, read as the reverse complement.
CCTTCATGAAGAAGCAGGGCCTCTACACGATTCCCTCCGGCAACACCGGCGCGCAGATGGGCGGCTGGTTCCGCAAGGAGATCAAGTCGCTGGAGGATTTGAAGGGCCTCAAGATGCGCATCGCCGGCCTCGGCGGGCAGATCATGTCGAAGCTCGGCGTGGTGCCGCAGCAGATCGCCGGCGGCGACATCTATCCGGCGCTGGAGCGCGGCACGCTCGACGCGGTCGAGTTCTCGGGGCCGCTCGACGACGAGAAGCTCGGCTTCCAGAAGGTCGCGAAGTACTATTACTATCCGGGCTTCTGGGAGGGGAACGCCAATGTCAGCTTCCTTGTGAACCTGGAGAAGTGGAACGCGCTGCCTGCCGCCTACAAGGCGATCGTCGAAGCGGCCTGCGCCGAGGCCAACGCGCTCTGCGTCGCCAAATACGACCATGGCAATCCCGATGCGCTGATGCGGCTCGCGGGGACGGGTGCGGAACTGCGGCCCTTCCCGCAGGAGGTGATGGCGGCGGCCTTCAAGGAAGCCTTCGCCATGTATGCCGACCTCGCCGCGAAGAACGCCGAGTTCAAGACGTTCTACGATTCCTTCCTTCCGTACTGGAAGAAGGAGAACCTCTGGTTCCGCGTCGCCGAACTGCCCTTCGACGCCTTCAACGCGCAGATGTCGCAGCAGATGCGCTGAGGCGTTTCGTCCAAACCTCAACCGTCATCCTGGGCGACCGCAGGTCGTCCGGGATCCATCCTGGGGCTCCGATGACCTCCGATGGATCCCGGGCTGCGCCGCTTCGCGGCGGGCCCAGGATGACGGCAGAGGGTTGACCGCGTCGCCCGCGCTTCCTACCCCTCGACCATGACCTCGCGCGCCTTCATCGCCGGCTGCCTCGGCACGAGCCTGACCCCGGACGAGCGGGCCTTCTTCCGCGAGGCCCGGCCCTGGGGCTTCATCCTGTTCCGGCGCAACACGCAGAGCCCCGAGCAGGTCGCCGCGCTGACGGCGGAGCTGCGCGAGACGGTCGGCTGGCAGGCGCCGATCCTGATCGACCAGGAGGGCGGGCGGGTGCAGCGCATGGCGCCGCCGCACTGGCCGAAATATCCGCCGGCGCGCGCCTTCCTCGGCATCAACGATCCGCTGCAGCAGCGGGAGATCGTGCGCCTCTCCGCCCGGCTGATGGCGCATGATCTGAGGGCGGTCGGCATCGATGTCGACTGCCTGCCGGTGCTCGACGTGCCCGTGGCCGGCAGCCACGACGTCATCGGCGACCGCGCCTATGCGCATGAGCCCGACCGCGTCGCCCAGCTCGGACGCGCGGCGGCCGAGGGGCTGCTGGCGGGAGGCGTGCTGCCGGTGATCAAGCACATGCCCGGTCATGGCCGGGCGAAGGCCGACAGCCATCACGACCTGCCCGTCGTCGACGCCTCGCTGGACGAATTGCGGGCGCATGATTTCCGGCCCTTCCGCCATCTCGCCGACATGCCGCTGGCGATGACGGCGCACGTCGTCTTCACGGCGCTCGATGCGAAGAACCCGGCGACGGTCTCCCGCACCGTCGTGCGCGACATCATGCGCGGCGAGCTCGGCTATGACGGCCTGATCATGACTGACGACATCTCGATGAAGGCGCTGTCGGGCGGCTTCGCGCAGAAGGCCCGCGCGGCGATCCGCGCCGGGGTCGATGTCGTGCTGCATTGCCACGGCATCATGGAGGAGATGGTCGCGATCGCCGGGGCCGTTCCGGAGATGCGGGGCGACCGCGCCCGCCGTGCCGCGACGGCGCTGGCGCGCATCCGCCACGAGCCCGAGCCGCTCGAAGTCGAGGCCGCCCGCGCGCAGCTCGCCAGCGCGCTTGCCTTGAACGGCTGAAGCGTCGAACCTGTGGCGCCCCCGCGTGCGTCGCAGGGGCGGGAGGGGGACGGCCGGCCATGGCGGCGCAACTGCCATTCGAAGAGGACGGCCCGGAGCGCGACGGCGAGCCGGCGCTGCGGGTCGATGTCGATGGCTATGAGGGGCCACTCGACCTGCTGCTCGATCTCGCACGCAGGCAGAAGGTCGATCTCCACCGCATCTCGATCCTGGCGCTGGCCGAGCAGTATCTCGCCTTCGTCGAGCAGGCGCGGGCGCTGCGGCTGGAGCTGGCGGCCGACTATCTCGTGATGGCGGCCTGGCTGGCCTACCTCAAGTCCCGCCTGCTGCTGCCCGAACCGCCCAAGGGCGAGGAGCCGAGCGCGGCGGATCTCGCCACGGCCCTGGCGCTGCGCCTGCGCCGGCTGGAGGCGATCCGGGCCGCGGCACGAAAGCTCGCCTCGCGCGAGCGTCTCGGGCAGGACGTCTTCGCGCGCGGCGCGCCCGAGGCGGTCGTCGCCGGAGCCAGGCCGGTCTGGGAGGCGGAGCTCTACGATCTGCTCTCGGCCTATGCGCAGCAGCGGATGAAGCGCGTGCAGGGGCACATCTCCGTCGGCCAGCGCGTCGTCTGGTCGCTGGTCGAGGCGCGCGAGGCGCTGCAGCGGCTGGTCGGTGAGGCCGGCGACTGGACGCAGATCGACCCGTATCTCGCCCGTTACATGACGTCGCATGGGCTGCCCGCCCGCGAGATGGCGGCGACGGTGCGGGCCTCGGCGCTCTCGGCCATGCTGGAGATGGTCAAGGAGGGCGTGCTCGATCTGCGCCAGGACGAGGCCTTCGCGCCGCTCTATCTGCGCCGTCGCTCGGCGCGCCCGCCCGTGCTGCCGCTGGCCGGCGGAGACGGCCCGTGACGGAGGCCGCAACGCCGCTTTCCGACGAGGCCGATGGCGCGGCCGAGGCCTTCGCGCAGGCAATGCGCGTGGTCGAGGCGCTGCTGTTCGCCTCGGCCCAGCCGCTGCCGGCCGAGGAACTGGCGCGGTCGGTGCCGGCCGGCGTCGCGATCGGGGAGGTTCTGGCGCAGCTGACCGCGCTCTACGCGCCCCGCGGCGTCAATCTGCGCGCCGTGGCCGGTGGCTACGCCTTCCGCACCGCGCCCGATCTCGGCTATCTGCTCGCCGCCGAGGCGGAGCCGCCGCGCAAATTGTCGCGGGCGGCGCTCGAAGTGCTGGCGATCATCGCCTATCACCAGCCTGTGACGCGGGCCGAGATCGAGGAGATCCGCGGCGTCGCCACCGCCAAGGGCACGCTCGATATCCTGCTGGAGGCCGGCTGGGTGCGGCTGCGCGGGCGGCGCCGCTCGCCGGGGCGTCCGGTGACCTTCGGCACGACTCCCGGTTTTCTCGATCATTTTGGGCTCGAGCGGATCGACGATCTGCCCGGGCTGGAGGAGTTGAAGGGCTCCGGCTTCATCGAGGGGCGCCTCACGCGCGACCTCACCGTGCCGGTTCCCGACGACGATCCGGAGCTGCGCGCCGACGAGGACCCGCTCGGCGACCTGTTCACGCCGCTTGACGAGAACGGCTGAGCGCCGCACAGGGCGGCGGTCACATCATCCGCCGCGTCGTCCCGGACGACCGAAGGCAGGCCCGGGACCCATTCCTGAACCGTTCCGGCATGGGTCCCGGGTCTGCGCTTCGCTCCGCCCGGGACGACGTCGCGTTCCAAGAGACGAGGCGGAGCATCCGTTGGTCGCCAACGAGACGAAATCGCGCTGGCTGAGCTGGGGGCGGCGGGGAACGGCCGGGGCCGCGATCCCGATGGCGCTTGCCTTCGACGGCGTGACCCAGCGCTTCGGCGAGGTCACGGCACTCAACAGCGTGTCGCTTTCGGTCGAGCCCGGCGAGATCGTGGCGCTGCTCGGCCAGTCCGGTTGCGGCAAGACGACCCTGTTGCGCCTGGCCGCCGGCGTCGAGCGGCCGAGCGCGGGTCGCGTGCTGCTGGAGGGCAAGGACGTGTCCTCTCCGGAGAGCTTCGTCGAGCCCGAGCGGCGCGGCGTCGGCCTCGTCTTCCAGGACTATGCGCTGTTTCCGCATCTCACCGTGCTGGAGAATGTCCGCTTCGGGTTGCAAGGCCGGGTGCCGGGGACGGCGGCGGAGGCGACGGCGCTGCGTGCGATCGCCCGTGTCGGCCTGGCCGACCTGGCCCAGTCCTATCCGCACATGCTCTCAGGCGGCGAGCAGCAGCGCGTCGCGCTGGCGCGGGCCGTGGCGCCGCGGCCGGGCGTGCTGCTGATGGACGAGCCTTTCTCCAATCTCGACCGGCGCCTGCGTGACGTCGTGCGCGACGAGACCGCAGCCCTGCTGCAGGAGACCGGCGCGACCTCGATCATCGTCACGCACGACCCCGAGGACGCGATGCGCATCGCCGACCGGATCGTGCTGATGCGCGCCGGCGAGATTGTTCAGATCGGCACCGGCGAGACGCTGTATCGCCAGCCGGCCAGTCTCTTTGCCGCCCGATTCTTCTGCGATTTTACCGAGGTCGCCGGCAGGGTCGTGCGCGGGGCGGTGGACACGCCCTTCGGCCGCTTCCCGGCACGGGGTCTGGCCGAGGGCAGCGAGGCCGTCGCCTGCATCAGGCCCCATGCGGTCCGGATCGTCCCCAAGGGCTTCTGCCTGCCGGGCCGGGTGGTGACGCGGCGCTTCCTCGGCGAGGTCGATCACCTGCTGATCGCGGTCGATGGCTTCGACCGGCTGCTTTCGGTGCGGGCCTCGCTGGCCGGAGTGCTGGGCGAGGGCGAGGATGTCGGGCTCGACATTCCCACCGACGAAGTTCTTGTGTTCCCCGCGGGGGACACATAGGTTCCGCCACAACAGCCCGGGCCGGGGTCGCCGATCCAATCCGAGCGCATGAATCGAGGGAGTTCGCCATGGGTGGCGTCAGCATCTGGCACTGGATCGTCGTCGGCGTCATCGTGATGCTGCTGTTCGGCCGCGGCAAGGTTTCCGAGCTCATGGGCGACGTGGCCAAGGGCATCAAGTCGTTCAAGAAGGGCATGGCCGAGGACGAGACGCCTCCGCCGCCGCCCACCGCCGCGACCCCTGTCGATCCCAAGATCATCGACGCGCAGGCCACCCCTTCCGCGCCGGCGAAGGCCGAGACCAAGGCCTGAGGCCTGGCCTCCCGCCTGCGGGAGGCTGAGAGGACGGACTGTCGATGTTCGACATCGCCTGGAGCGAATTCATGCTGATCGGGGCGGTCGCGCTCGTCGTGATCGGCCCCAAGGACCTGCCGAAGGCGATGCGGACCGTCGGGCAGGCGGTCGGCAAGATTCGGCGCATGGCGTCCGAGTTCCAGGGCCAGTTCAACGAGGCGATGCGCGAGGCCGAACTCCACGATCTGAAGAAGCAGGTCGAGGACGTCGGCGGCTCGGTCTCCAATGCGATGAACACCGACTTCAAGCCGATCGAGATGCCGGCTTCGACCGGGCTCGATGATGCGGCGCTGAAGGAGGCCGAGGCCAAGCTGTCCGCGCTACCGCCACCCGATCCGCTGCCGCCGGTCGAGATCGCGCCGCCTGTTCCGGCGCCCGTCGTCGAGGCTGCCACGCCCGAGCCGACCGCCGAACCGTCCGAACTCGCGCCGGCGAAGGCGCCGCGCAAGCGCAAGGCAGCGGCTGCCGAACCCGGTGAAGGGAGCGCGGCATGAGCGTCGCCAATCCGCGCGAGGGCGAGGACGAGATCGAGGCCTCCCGTGCGCCGCTGATCGACCATCTGATCGAGCTGCGCTCGCGGCTGATCAAGTCGCTGATCGCCTTTCTGGTGATGTTCTTCATCTGCTTCGCCTTCGCGACGCAGATCTACAACATCCTCGTGCTGCCCTATGTCTGGGCGGCCGGGCCGGGCGCCAATGTCCAGTTGATCTACACCGCGCCGCTCGAATATCTCTTCACCCAGATCAAGATCGCGGCCTTCGGCGCGGGCTTTTTCGCTTTCCCGGTGATCGCGACGCAGATCTACAAATTCGTGGCGCCCGGACTCTACAAGAACGAGCGTCAGGCCTTCGCGCCCTATCTGGCGGCGACGCCGGTCTTCTTCGTGCTCGGTTCGGCGATGGTCTTCTTCTTCGCCATGCCGGTGCTAATGAAGTTCTCGATCGGCATGCAGCAGGCGGCGACCGACGGGCAGGCCGGCATCGCGCTCCTTCCCAAGGTCAGCGAATATCTCTCGCTGATCATGACGCTGATCTTCGCCTTCGGCATCTCCTTCCAGCTCCCGGTGATCCTGACCCTGCTCGGCCAGGCGGGGATCATCGACACGGTCTTCCTGAAGGAAAAGCGCCGCTACGCGATCGTCTTCGTCTTCGTCGTTGCCGCCGTGCTGACCCCGCCGGACGTGATCTCGCAGCTGATGCTCGCGGTGCCGATGCTCCTGCTCTATGAGCTCTCGGTCTTCTCAGTCGGCTATGTCGAGAAGAAGCGCGCCGCGCAGCAGGCGGCCGACGACGCTGCGGACGCGCCGAGCGCGTAGCGATCGTCTATTGAGTGTGGTGCGCGTCATGCTCGGCCTTGTGCCGAGCATCCACGTCGTGAACTCAGGTCTCGCCAATCGAAGACGTGGATGGTCGGGACAAGCCCGACCATGACGGGCGGGATGCCTGCGCGCGAGCGCGACGTAGGTGGTTCCCTCCGCGCCCGTCCCGGTCTAGAGCATCGGGCTGTTTTTCCGACCTCTGACGGCGTGGCCTGACGACGATGTACGACATCAAATGGATTCGCGAGAACGCTGTGGCGTTCGACACCGGGCTGAAGCGGCGGGGGCTCGCGCCGCTGTCGGCCTCGCTGCTGGCGCTCGACGACACGCGTCGCGCGGCGATCGCGAAGGCCCAGGCCTCGCAGGAGCGCCGCAATGCGCTGTCGAAGGAGATCGGCAAGGCGATGGGGGCCAAGGACGTGGCTCTCGCCGAGCAGCTCAAGGCCGAAGTGGCAGCGCTCAAGGAGCTGCAGCCGCAGCTCGAGGCTCAGGAGAAGGCGGCCAAGGCCGCGCTCGATGAGCAACTCACCGCGATCCCGAACACGCCCAAGGACGAGGTGCCGGACGGCGCCGACGAGCACGGCAATGTCGTCAAATCGGTGCATGGCGAGGCGCCCGAAAAGGCCGGCGGGCGGCTGTTCGGCCAGAACTTCGCGCCCAAGGAGCATTTCGAGCTCGGCGAGGCGCTCGGCCAGATGGATTTCGAGACGGCGGCCAAGCTCTCGGGCTCGCGCTTCGTCGTGCTGGAGCGCCAGATCGCGCGGCTCTCCCGCGCGATCGGTCAGTTCATGCTCGACACCCACACCGAGGAGCACGGCTATACCGAGGTGATGCCGCCGCTGATGGTGCGCGACGACGCCATGTTCGGCACGGCGCAGTTGCCGAAGTTCCGCGAGGATCAGTTTCGTGCCGGGGACGATCACTGGCTCATCCCCACCGCCGAAGTTCCGCTGACCAATCTCGTGCGCGAATCGATCCTCTCCGAGGAGGAACTGCCGCGCCGCTACACCGCGCTCACCCCCTGCTTCCGGGCCGAGGCCGGTTCGGCGGGGCGCGATACGCGCGGCATGCTGCGCCAGCACCAGTTCGAGAAGGTCGAGCTGGTCTCGATCACGACGCCGGAGACGTCGGCCGAGGAGCATGAGCGCATGCTCGCCTGCGCCGAGGCGGTGCTGAAGAAGCTCGACCTGCATTATCGCGTGATGACCTTGTGCACCGGCGATATGGGCTTCGCCTCGCAGAAGACCTACGACATCGAGGTCTGGCTGCCCGGCCAGAAGACCTATCGCGAGATCTCGTCCTGCTCGGTCTGCGGCGATTTCCAGGCACGGCGGATGGATGCGCGCTACCGGCCGAAGGAGGGCGGCGCGCCGCGCTTCGTCCATACGCTGAACGGCTCGGGCACGGCGGTCGGCCGCGCGCTGATCGCGGTGATGGAGAACTATCAGAACGCCGACGGCTCGATCACCGTGCCCGACGCGCTGGTGCCCTATATGCGCGGCGTGACGAAGATCGAGAAGGCGTGAGTGCGCTGTCTTACCAGCGTCATGCTCGGGCTCGACCCGAGCATCTCCTGGGAGGAGATTCTCGGGTCTGCGCTTCGCTTCGCCCGAGAATGACGCCTCCTGCCGGGAATCCTCCTCGTCGATGAAAGACCTCTGACATGCGCATTCTCGTGACCAATGACGACGGCATTCATGCCGAGGGGCTGGCGGTTCTGGAGCGCATCGCGGCGCAGCTCTCCGACGATGTCTGGGTCGTCGCGCCCGAGACCGACCAGTCGGGCGTGGCGCATTCGCTGTCGCTGTCGAACCCGCTGCGCCTGCGCCAGGTCGGCGAGAAGCGCTTCGCCGTCGCGGGCACACCGACCGATTGCGTGATCATGGCGGTGCGCTCGATCATGATCGAAAACCGGCCGGACCTCGTGCTCTCGGGCGTCAATCGCGGCCAGAACGTCGCCGAGGACGTGACCTATTCCGGCACGATCGCGGCCGCGATGGAGGGCACGCTGCTCGGCATCCCCTCGATCGCGGTCAGCCAGGGCTATGGGCCGGGTGGACGCGAGAACATCCGCTGGGACTGCGCCGAGCAGCATGCCCCTAGCATCATCCGCCGGCTACTCGAGGAGGGCATCCCGAAGGAGATCCTGTTCAACCTGAACTTCCCGAATGTCGCGCCCGACGAGGTCGCGGGCGTGGCGGTGACGGTGCAGGGGCGGCGCGACCAGGAGCTGATGCAGCTCCAGCCGCGGCAGGACGGGCGCGGCAACCCCTATTACTGGATCGCCTTCGCCCGCGGCCGCACCGAGCCGGCCAACGGCACCGATCTGCGCGCGTTGGCGGAGAAGAAGATCTCGGTGACGCCGCTGGAACTCGACCTGACCCATGAGCCGACGCTGACGCGGTTCGCGCGGGTGTTTGCTTGAGCGACGCGTCCCTCACCCGCGCCGTCATCCTGGCCGGAGCGAAGCGGAAGGCCGGGATCCATCGTAGAGCCCTGCGACCTCCGATGGATCCCGGTCGACCTTCGGTCGCCCAGGATGACGGCGTGGTTGCAATGTCCACAGGCGCGGACTGAACCATGACCGACGGCGAGGGCGACGCCATGACCGAGGAGCGGCCGGCGAGCGAGGGCGAGCGCACCGTCGCCTTCCTGCTGTCGCTGCGGGCGCAAGGCGTGCGTGATCTCGCCGTGCTGCGCGCCATGGAGAAGGTGGCGCGGGAGCGTTTCGCGCCGGCGCGCTTCGCCGATCTTGCCCGGCAGGACGTCTCGGTGCCGCTGCCCTGCGGCCAGACGATGACGGCGCCGCATACGGTCGCGGCGCTGCTGACCGCGCTCGATCTGCAGGCGGGGTCGCGCGTGCTCGAGATCGGCACCGGCTCGGGCTATGTCACGGCGCTGCTGGCGGCGATGGGGTCGCAGGTCGTCTCGCTCGAGCGCTACCGCACGCTGGCGCTGGCGGCGCAGGAGCGCATCGCCGGCAGCGGCTTCGCCCGCGAGATCGAATTGCGCCAGGCCGATGGGCTGCAGCCCGACCGGACGCTCGGGCGATTCGAGCGCATTCTGGTCAATGGCGTCACGCCGGTGATTCCCGAGATGCTGCTGGCGCGACTCGCGCCGGGCGGGCGCCTCGTCGGGGCGATGCGCGTCGAGGGCGCGGCGCGGCGCGTCGTCGTCATGCGGCTGCCGGACGGCAGCTTCGACCATGCGCCGGGGCCGGCGGTGCGCCTCCCGCCACTGGTGGCCGGCCTCGCGCGGGCACTCTGATCGCGGCGGTCGACCGGTCAAAAAGCAAACGCCGAGTCGCGGCGCGAAACGCTTTCGTAACCTGAACGCGGTTTTAATGCTGGCAATCGAGTTGCGTCGTTTGCGAGTGCCAGTTCCATGCGTAGCCCTGCCGGATCGGTTTCGTTCCATCTCGCCCTGCGCGCTTCGACGGCGTGCCTGCTGGCGCTCGCTCTCAGCGCCTGCTCCTCTGAAGCGATGCGCTTCACCGACACCCCCTTCGACAGTCCGTTCAAGACGGCGCAGGCCCCGGCTCGCGACCCTGCGACGACCGGCTCGATCGGTCGCTCGGTCAACACGCCGGTCTATGCGACACCTGCTCCCGCCACGGCGGCCGTGCGCTCGCAGCCTCTGCCGCCGCCGCAATCGGCCGTCGCGCTGCGCGCCGCCGCGCCGCAGCCCATGGCGGGCAGTGCGAATGGCTGGTCGGCCCAGGGCGGTACGCCCGTGGTCCTCGCTCAGGGCGAAACGCTCGACACGCTCTCCTCGCGCTATGGCGTGCCGCGCGCCGCGCTGATCTCGGCCAATGGCCTGTCCAGCCCGAATGTCGCGCCCGGCACGCGCATCACCATCCCGGTCTACAACGCCGCCGGTTCGGCCGCTCCGGCTCCGGCCGCAGCGGCTCCGCGCCAGCAGATGGCGCAGGCTCCTGCCGAGACGCGCTCCGATGCATCCCGTTTCGTGACCGGTCCCGCGCCGGCGGCTGCTCCCGTGCGCCCTGCGACGCCGGTGCAGGATGCTCGCGCCAAGGCGCAGGCTGCGGCCGAGGCCAAGGCCCAAGCCGCCGCCGAAGCCAAGGCGAAAGCGGAGGCCGACGCGCTGGCGATGCGCGAATCGCGCGCCCGCTTCGCCGCCGAGGCCAAGGCCAAGGCTGCGGCCCGCGCCAACACGACGGCCGCTGCGGCTCCCGTCCCGACACCCGCTGCCAAGCCGGCGGCCCCGGCCAAGGTCGTCGCCGAGAAGCCGGCCGCCAAGCTGGAAGCCCAGCCGGCCAAGACGGCCGCCGCTCCGGCGCCGGAGAAGACCAAGCCGGTCGTCGTCGCGACGGCGCCCGCCGCTCCCGAGCCCAAGGCCGCTCCCAGGAGCGAGGCCGAGCCCACCACCACCGCCAGTCTGCCAAAGGCGGAGGAGGCCGGCGAGAAGGCCGATTTTCGCTGGCCGGCCCGCGGCCGCGTCATCGCCGGCTTCAGCGGTCGCGGTGGCAATGAGGGCATCAACATCGCCGTGCCGGAAGGCACGCCGGTGAAGGCGGCGGAGAGCGGCACGGTCGCCTATGCCGGCAGCGAGCTGAAAGGCTACGGCAACCTCGTCTTGATCCGCCACGCCAACGGCTATGTCTCGGCCTACGCCCATAACGGCGAGCTCAAGGTGAAGCGCGGCGACACGGTCAAGCGCGGCCAGGTGGTCGCCAGCTCCGGCCAGACGGGCAACGTCTCTTCGCCGCAGCTGCATTTCGAGCTGCGCAAGGGCTCGGCGCCGGTCGATCCGACGCCCTACCTCAACAACTGATCAAGAGTTCACCTTCGACCGGTCTCCGCGAGACCCCACCGGTCGGAACAGGGCGGGGCGGTCCCAGGAAAGGCCGCCCCGCCACTTTTTTGTCTGGCCAACGTCAGGGTCGGGCCTGACCCGACCAGCGGACGTCAGGCAGCCGCGTCATGCTCGCCCCTGTAGCGAGCATCCACGTCTTGAACACGGCCCTCGACGAATGAAGGCTTGGATGGTCGGGACCAGCCCGACCATGACGGCCCCGCCGGCTGGCGATTACTCGTCCAGCGGCTTGCCGAGGCGCCCCGCCAGATCCTGGATGAACTGCCAGGCGGTGCGGCCGGAGCGCGAGCCGCGGGTCGTCGCCCATTCCAGCGCCTCGTGGCGCAGCGTTTCGGGGTCGATCGCCAGGCCGAAATGGCCGACATAGCCGTCGATCATCGCCAGATACTCGTCCTGGCTGCATTTGTGGAAGCCGAGCCAGAGGCCGAAGCGGTCCGAGAGCGAGACCTTCTCCTCGATCGCCTCGCCCGGGTTGATCGCGGTCGAGCGCTCATTGTCCATCATGTCGCGCGGCATCAGATGGCGGCGGTTGGAGGTGGCGTAGAACACGACATTGCCGGGCCTGCCCTCGACGCCGCCATCCAGCGCCGCCTTGAGCGACTTGTAGGAGGTGTCGTCGCGGTCGAAGGAGAGATCGTCGCAAAAGACGATGGCGCGATGCGCGTCGGGACGCAGCAGACCCATCAGCACCGGCAGGCTCTCGATGTCCTCGCGGTGGATCTCGATCAGCTTCAGCGGCAGGGCCTGGCCGGCGAGGCGCCTGTTGGTGTCGGCATGGACCGACTTGACCAGCGAGGACTTGCCCATGCCGCGCGCGCCCCAGAGCAGGACGTTGTTGGCCGGCAGGCCGCGGGCGAAACGCTCCGTGTTCTCGGCCAGCGTGTCGCGAACGCGATCGACGCCGCGCAGCAGCCCGAGCGCGACGCGGTTGACGCGGGCGACCGGGGCGAGCTCCGAGCCGGCGGGATGCCAGACGAAGGCGTCGGCGAGCGTCAGATCGGCGGGCTTGCGGGCGGGCGGGGCGATGCGCTCCAGCGCCGCGGCGATGCGCAGCAGGGCAGCCAGCGTCGGGTCGGTCTGGGTCTCGGTCGCAACGGTCATGGGCGGGCCTTCGGGCAACTCGGCGCGGAGCCGTAACGGAGGGTACGGTGCCTTGCAGCGTTAGCGGTTCGTCGGCTCGGAGCGCAAGGCCATTGCGCGAACTGCGGCGAGCCCATAGGTGAGGAGCGCCGCGAGCCGGCCGGGCGCGTCCGATTGATTTAACGGCGCCTCTGGCTATAGTCCGCGCGATTTTTTAAGGCCTGTGACGAAATCCGCCGCGCCCCGCGGCCGGGGGCGCCTGCGCCGCCGCGATGAAGGAGCCGTTTCGTGATCACCCCCGCTTTCGCCCAAGCCGCCGGTGCCGGTGGTTCCACCGACATGCTGATCTCGCTCGTCCCCTTCGTGCTGATCTTCGTGATCATGTGGTTCCTGATCATTCGGCCGCAGCAGAAGCGCGTGAAGGCGCATCAGGAGATGGTCAAGAACGTGCGCCGCGGCGACACGGTGATCACCTCGGGCGGCATCGTCGCCAAGGTGGCCAAGGTGATCGACGATGGCGAGATCGAAGCCGAGATCGCCGAGGGCGTCCGGGTTCGCCTGGTCAAGGGCATGATCACCGACGTTCGCGCCAAGGGCGAGCCGGTCAAGAGCTGAACCGCGCAGCGGCTCCGCGAGGGGCCGGCGCGCGACAACAAGGCGTTACCCGCAGATGCTCCGTTTCCAGACCCGCAAGGTCATCGTCGTCCTGCTCGTTCTGCTCTTCGGCTGCGGCTTCGCCCTGCCGAACCTTTTCTCGCCCGAGACGCGCAAGGCGATCGAGCAGGGCGCTCCGTCCTGGATTCCGCGCATCCTGCTGCCGATCCACGCCGTCGTGCTGGGTCTCGACCTGCAGGGCGGCTCGCATGTCCTGCTCGAGATCGACCGTGCCGATCTCGTCCGCAGCCAGGTGACGCAGCTGCGCGATGACGTGCGCCGCATCCTGCGCGAGGAGCGGGTGAGCTTCCAGGGCGGCATCGGCATGACGGCGCGCGGCGTAAGCCTGCGCGTGCCGGATGCGGCCGATCGGGCCAAACTCCTGCCGAAGCTCCGCGAACTGGCGCAGCCGATCGGGACGCTCGGCGCCTTCGGCCCCTCTGGCAACATGTCGATCGAAGTTGCGGAGCAGCCTGACGGACTGATCCAGCTCAATGTCACCGAGGCCGGCGCCAATGAGCGCGTGCGCCGCGCCGTCGAGCAGGCGATGGAGGTGCTGCGTCGCCGTGTCGACGCGCTCGGCACCACGGAGCCCAACATCCAGCGCCAGGGTCTCGACCGCATTCTCGTGCAGGTGCCCGGTCTGCAGGATCCGCAGCGCCTGAAGGACATTCTCGGCCAGACCGCCAAGCTACAGTTCCGCATGGTTGCCGACGGCCAGGGCGGCGACGTCGACATGCTGCCCTCGCAGGATGCCGGCGGCTCGCTGGTGCCGGTCGAGCGGCGCGTTATCGTCGAGGGCGAGGATCTGATCGACGCCCAGCCGGCCTTCGATTCGCGGACCTCGCAGCCGATCGTGAATTTCCGCTTCAACATCCGCGGCGCGCAGCGCTTCGGCCAGGCGACGACGGAGAATCTCGGCCGTCCGCTCGCGATCGTGCTCGACAACAAGGTGATCTCGTCGCCGGTCATCCAGTCGCCGATCACCGGCGGCTCGGGCCAGATCTCCGGAAATTTCACGGTCGAGGCGGTCAACAACCTCGCCATCCTGCTGCGCGCCGGTGCGCTGCCGGCGAAGATGACGATCGTCGAGGAGCGGACCGTCGGCCCGGGCTTGGGTCAGGATTCGATCCAGGCCGGCAAGATGGCGACGCTGATCGCCACCGTGCTGGTGATCCTCTACATGATCGGGACCTATGGCGTGTTCGGCCTGATCGCCTCGATCGCGCTGCTCGTCCATGTCTGCCTGATCTTCGGGCTGATGTCGGTGCTGGGCGCGACGATGACCCTTCCGGGCATCGCCGGCATCGTGCTGACCATCGGCACGGCGGTGGACTCCAATGTGCTGATCTATGAGCGTATGCGCGAGGAGGCCCATCAGGGCCGCTCGCTCGTCTCGGCGCTCGAGGCCGGCTTCCAGCGCGCCTTCGCGACCATCATCGACTCGAACGTCACGATGCTGATCGCGGCGCTGGCGCTGTTTGCGCTGGGCTCCGGCCCGGTGCGCGGCTTCGCGGTCGTGTTCATCCTCGGCATCCTGACCACGGTCATCACCGCGGTGACACTGACGCGGATGCTGATCGCGCTCTGGTATCGCTGGGCCCGTCCCAAGACCCTTCCGTTCTGACGCAAGCCAACTGTTCAAGGAGATCAGCGCATGCGTCTGCTTCGCATCGTTCCCGACGGTACCCGTTTCAAGATCGTCCGCTTCCGGCGGTTCAGCTATCCGTTTTCGGCAGCTTATTCGCTGCTGGTGCTGTTCCTGTTCCTGACGGTCGGCCTCAATTTCGGCATCGACTTCCGCGGCGGCACGCTGATCGAGATGCAGGCCAAGTCCGGCAAGCCGGAGATCGCTTCGGTGCGTGCGACGGCGAACGGCCTCGGCTTCGGCGAGGCGGAGGTGCAGGAGTTCGGCTCCGGCGGCGAGATCTCGATGCGGTTCGCGCTGCAGCCGGGCGGCGAGGTGGCGCAGCAGCAGGTCGTCGTCAAGGCGCGCGAGGCTTTCTCGGCCACCTATGATTTCCGCCGTGTCGAGACCGTCGGCCCGCGCGTCTCTGGCGAGCTGGTTCAGGCCGGCACGCTGGGCGTCGTGCTCGCGATCATCGGCGTGCTGATCTATCTCTGGTTCCGCTTCGAGATGCAGCTGGCGATCGGCGCGATCCTCGGCACGCTGCACGACATCGTGCTGACGATGGGCTTCTTCCTGATCACCCAGCTCGAGTTCAATCTGACCTCGATCGCGGCGATCCTGACCATCGTCGGCTATTCGCTCAACGAAACCGTCGTGGTGTTCGACCGCACGCGCGAATTGCTGCGTCGCTACAAGACCATGCCGATCCCCGACCTGCTCGATCTTTCGGTCAACTCGACGCTGTCGCGCACCGCCATCACCTCGACCACGACGGTGCTGGCGCTGATCGCGCTGGTGTTGTTCGGGGGCACGGCGATCGAGGGCTTCGCGCTGGTCATGCTCTTCGGCGTGGTGGTCTGCACCTATTCGGCGATGTTCATCTCGACGCCGGTCCTGCTCTATCTCGACGTCCGCGCCGGGGTTTCGCGGCCGGAGGGTGCCGAGGAGAAGGTCGCCGCCGGCGCCAAGAGCTGAGCCGCGCGGCCGGCATGAGCCGCTTCGACGGATTCGTTCCCGGGCGCCACCAGCTCGACGCCTTCGGCGCGGGCGGCTTCCGTTTCGCCGGGATGAGCCATCGGGGCTCGGTGCTGGCGCTGCCGTCCGGCATCCGGATCTGGCCGGTCTTGCGCTTTGCAGACGTCACGCCCGCGGCCTTCCAGCCGGTGCTGGACGAAGCGGAGAGCATCGACTTCCTGCTCATCGGCACCGGCGCCGACATCGCCTTCATTCCGCATGACTGGCGCGCCCTGCTGAAGGAGCGCGGGGTCACGGTCGAGGGCATGGCCACGGGGGCGGCCGCCCGAACCTACAATGTACTCGTCGCGGAAGAGCGGCGCGTGGCCGCAGCCCTGATCGCGGTCGACTGAACCCAGGACCGACATGCCCGCCGGAATTCAGGGCGCCCATGTCGCGTGAGGCGTAGCCATCCGCCGCCGCCTCGGCCTACACTGCTGAACCGTGGCTTGGGGGCAGCACCGGATCGAGGCCAGATGATGCCGCAGGCAACCGAGACCGACCGCCGCAGCGACGCCGTGCCGTCCGCACTGCCGGACGCCTACGCGCATTGCGCGGCGATGGTTCGCGAGCAGGATCACGACCGCTACATCACCTGCCTCTACGCGCCCGAATCGCAGCGCCCCGCGCTCTTCGCGCTCTATGCCTTCAGCCTCGAGATCGCCCGCATCCGCGCGCTGGTGAGCGAGCCGCTTCCCGGCGAGGTCCGGATGCAGTGGTGGCGCGACCTGCTGGAAGGCCAGGCGAGCGGCGAGACGCAGGGGCACCCCGTCGCCGCCGCGCTGCTCGACTCGATCGCCCGCTATCGCCTGCCGATCGCGCCGCTGACCGGGCTGATCGAGGCCCGCATCTTCGATCTCTATGACGATCCGATGCCCTCGCTGCGCGATCTCGAAGGCTATGCCGGCGAGACCGCGAGCGCGCTGGTGCGGCTGGCCTCGATCATCCTGGCCAATGGCCGCGATCCCGGCGGGGCGGCGGCTGCGGGCTATGCCGGCGTCGCCTATGCGCTGACGGGGCTGATGCGCGCCTTCCCCTGGCATGCGGCCGAGGGGCAGGTCTACCTGCCCGGCGACATCCTCGCCCGCAACGGCGTCACCCGCGACGACATCGTGCGCGGGCGCGGCGGGCCGGGCGTGCTCTACACGCTGAAGGAGCTGCGCGGCATCGCGCGCGGGCATCTGGTGAAGCTGCGCGAGCTGCGCAGCACGGTGCCCTCCGCCGTGATGCCGGCCTTCCTGCCGGTCGCGCTGGTCGAGCCCTATCTCGCGCGCATGGAGCGCTCGGGCTACGACCCCTACCGCACGATCATCACGCTGCCCGCCTGGCGCCGGCAATGGGCAATCTGGCGGATGGCGCGCGCGGCGGGGTGAAAGCGCGCTACTCCGCCGCCTGAGCCTGCTCGCCGCCCGCCCAGGCCTCCATCTCGACCTTGGCGCGGGCGGTCAGGGCGTGCTTGCGGGCGACGCTCTTGGCCGGGCCTTTCAGCTTCTTGCCGTCGGGGCCATGCGTCGCCTGTCCCTCGATAGGGGGGAACAGGCCGAAATTGATGTTCATCGGCTGGAAGGAGCGGGGGCCCTCGTCGATGGTGACGATGTGGCCGCCGGTGATGTGGTTGACCAGCGCGCCGAGCGCCGTCGTCGCCGGCGGGATTTCGATCTCGCGGCCGAGCCGCTCGGCCGCGGCGAGACGGCCCGCCAGCAGGCCGATGGCGGCGCTTTCGACATAGCCCTCGCAGCCGGTGATCTGGCCGGCGAAGCGCAGGCGCGGATCCGCCTTCAGCCGCAGCCGCGCATCGAGCAGCTTCGGCGAGTTGAGATAGGTGTTGCGGTGGATGCCGCCGAGCCGCGCGAACTCGGCGTTCTGCAGGCCCGGGATCATCCGGAAGATCGCGGCCTGCTCGCCATATTTCAGCTTGGTCTGGAAACCCGTCATGTTGAACAGGGTGCCGAGCGCATTGTCCTGGCGCAGCTGCACCACCGCATAGGGCTTGACCGTCGGGTTGTGCTTGTTGGTGAGACCGACCGGCTTCATCGGGCCCCAGCGCAGGGTTTCGCGGCCGCGCTGCGCCATGACCTCGATCGGTAGGCAGCCGTCGAAATAGGGCGTGCCCTCCCACTCCTTGAACTCGGTCGTCTCGGCGGCCAGCAGCGCGTCGATGAAGGCCTCGTACTGGTCGCGGTCGAGCGGGCAGTTGATGTAGTCGGCGCCGGTCCCGCCGGGACCCGCCTTGTCGTAGCGCGACTGGAACCAGGCCACTCCCATGTCGATCGAGTCGAAATGCACGATCGGGGCGATGGCGTCGAAGAAGGCGAGCGCGTCCTCGCCCGTCAGCGACTGGATGCCGGCGGCGAGCGCGGGCGAGGTCAGCGGGCCGGTGGCGATGATGACGCTGTCCCACTCTGCCGGAGGCAGGCCGGCGATCTCGGCGCGGTCGATGGTGACCAGCGGATGGGCCTCGAGCGCGGCGGTGACGGCTTGCGAGAAGCCGTCGCGGTCGACCGCCAGCGCCCCGCCGGCCGGGACCTGATGCGCGTCGCCCTTGTCCATGATCAGCGAGCCGAGCCGGCGCATCTCCCAATGCAGCTGGCCGACCGCATTGGAGAGCGCATCGTCCGAGCGGAAGGAGTTGGAGCAGACGAGTTCCGCCAGACCTTCCGTCTTGTGCGCCTCGGTGCCGCGGACGGGCCGCATCTCGTGCAGGATGACGGGGACGCCGGCCTGGGCGATCTGCCAGGCGGCCTCGGAGCCGGCGAGACCGCCGCCGATGATGTGAACGGGTTCCATCCCGCGGATGTGTCGCCCGCCGCCGCCGCCGTCAAGGGAAGCGGGGCCCGAAACGCAAAATGCCCGCCTTGCGGCGGGCATTCGCTCTGCGACCGGTCGCCGCGAGGGAGTATCGCGGCTCCGGGAGAGACTACTCGGCACCCCGCCTCAGCGGGGCGAAAGCCGCTTCAGACGGCCGCGTGGGTGCGGGCGACGAAGGGGATCTCGGTGCGCGACAGGCCGAGATCGTCGAGCTCGCGGTCGGTCAGGCGGGAGAGCTCGCGAACGGTCTCGCGATAGCGCAGATAGGCGCGGATCTTGGCGGCGATCATGGTGACGAACATGGTGGCAATCCTACTAAGTTTCCGGAGCGGGTCGGTGCCCACAGCGATGAATTCGTTGTGCGCTGCATATAAGTGAGCCAGCGCGCCCGCAACAGAGGCATGGAGTCAGCTCCGTCATGCGTTTTCGGCATGAACCATTCGCAATTGCTTCACTTTTGCCGTCTCGCCCGCGTCCAGCGGTTAACGACCCGGTAAGATTCGCAAGAGTTCTGCCCGATCCTTGTGCATTCCAGCGACGCCGGTCGGGTGGTCAGGCCAATTTGCCGCCCCGATGAGCACCCCCAGTGCCTTAACGATGCTGCAGCGCACATAAGCGCTGATTCACCCTGTTTCGCGCCGCTCGATGCCCTTTGGGTCCGGAAACGGGCCGGGCGGCGCGAATCGGCCGCCCGGCGGGGTCTCATTCGCAATGGGCCAGATGCCGCGATGCAGCAGTGACACCGGCGAGCGAGAATTCATAGCTCGTCGCATTGCCGCGGGCGGAGCGCGCCTCCAGCGCCATGACGCGGCCGGCGCGCATCGCCGCCAGCAGCTCCGGCTCGCGCTCGATCCGGCGCAGCCAGGCATGGCTGCCTTTCGTGATCATGCGGAAGGTCTCGTCGCCGATGGTGACGGTGACCTCGGAGCCGTCCTCGAAATCATAGCCGGCCTGCAGGCTCGATTCGGTCGCCTGCGGCGTCTCGGCCTCCTTGACGAAGAAATAGACCTCGCCATGGCGCAAGCTCGCGGGCTCGGCGCTGGCGGGCGTGGCGAGGATGTAGCAGCTGCGCGCCTCGCCCTCGCCGAAGGCGGCGGCGGTCCAGCTGCCGAACTGGCCAAGCGGGGTGGCGGTGGCGGCGACGGCCGGCAGGGGGGCGAGGCCGAGCGCGGCGGCGATGAGGGCGGCACGGGTGGCGAGGATCGTCATCCTGTCTCCTTTCGGGTGAAGCGGGCAGGGTGGGAAGGTAGCGGTTAACGAGGCGTGACCATGGCGGGCGGCTGGTTCGGCGCGTCCCGTCATTCCGGGGCGGGCCTGTCGACCCCATCGCCTCGCCCCCAACGCCGTCATCCCGGACAAGCCGCGTCAGCGGCGCTGATCCGGGATCCATTCCGGAACCTGTCCGACCCGGCGCTCCGGAATGGATCCCGGGTCTCCGCGGAGTTTATCCTTGGGCCGATCTTAGATCGGACCCGAGGGCTGCGCCCGGGATGACGGGGAGGGGGCACGGGAATGGGTCACCCGCCATCCTGCGCGATCTCGGCGGCGACGCGGGCCTGCGCCTGCGCCAGCGCGGCGTCGGGGGAGAGCCCGGCGGCGCCGTTCTGGATCATGTAGCCGGCGAGGCGGCGGTCCTGGTCGGGCAGGGCCCCCATGAAGCCGTGGAGGCAGGCGGCGTCGCTGCGCTTGCAGCTGCGGCCGCGCTGGCAGGCCTTGTCGGTGCAGTCGCGCCAGACCTCGAGGATGTCGCCCAGCCTCTTGAGGAGATCGCGGCGGATCTGCTGGGTGCGGTGGAAATTGGCGATGTGCTCGGGCGAGAAGCCGGAGGGTTCCTTGCGGGTCATGATCGTCTCCCTGCGGGGAGGGGGGCGCGCGCCAGCCCCCGCCCGCTGTTGCAGCGTCGGTGATCGAACGGGGCTGGCGGAGCGCCGCGGGGCGCTGGGGTCGAGGTCCGCAACCGTTGAGCCAGGTCGCGGCGCGGCGGGATTGAGCCACCCGTCGCACGCCCCCCGGCGCTCCGCCTTCGGCGATTTTGGGCTCCGGGCCGCGCTTATCGGGTCGAAGGCCATCCTCCGCCGCGAGCCCTCGGGCGCCAGTTCCCCTCATCGGGTTGTCGCGCCGTCC
>NZ_LSKN01000084.1:0-710 GCF_001557075.1 Methylobacterium sp. CCH7-A2 | reverse complement strand
GCTCGTCACGAAGGCGCTCGAAGATCCGCTTCGCCGTATGACGCTGCTTCACCGGTGATGTCCGATCTGCCTCCAGGATCGCTTCGATCACCGGCAGAAGCGGACCCAGCTTCGGCTTCTCGACCGGCTTCGTGCGTGTGTAGCCCGGCGGCAGCGAGAACCGGCACATCTTAGCAACCGTCTCGCGGCTCAGCCCGAACACGCGAGCCGCTTCCCGCCGGCTCTTCTCCTGGTTGAAAACGAAATCGCGAACCGCCGCGTAAATCTCCACAGCGAACATCCCCGCCAACCCCGAAAGGGGTCAGCCTATCCAGTGGCCGACTTTTACGCCGCCCGCGCCGGCACAAACGCCGGCGCTCCACTGGATGGTTTTCTCACCGCCGTGCACAACGCGCCTGGAGAAGATCGATCTTTCCGCGGCCGTACATCTGGCGTTTGACGAGCTTGAGACGGGTGATCTGGCCTTCTGTCTGACCGTTTGACCAAGTCGAGAGGATTGCTGCTCGCACAGCGGCCTCGTCTCGTCGGACGCCATTGGCCAAGGAGGCGACCAGGCTTTGGGAGGCTCGTTCGATCCAAGATGACAAGGGCTCGGCCCGCTTCATCCTAATCATGGCATGGAAGTCGGCGATGATCTCGCGGGCCTCGACCAATGCCGGCACGCCGTCCTCGATCGCCGCGATCGTAACAGTTTCAGCCTTTGTGAGATT
>NZ_LSKN01000083.1:0-11491 GCF_001557075.1 Methylobacterium sp. CCH7-A2 | reverse complement strand
TGGCCCTTAGCTGACGCTCAGAAGGTCCGGTTTCCGGCCGATAGCAGCATGGCCCGCTGCCCGAGACTCCCGCGCACCACTCGGATAGATTCCGGGACGACCTTCGGTCGCCCTCGATTACGGCATGATCGATCATATGGGCCGAGCCTTATAGGCCTTACGCTGGATCGAGGCCGCCTATGTCTTGCTGATCGGCGCTGCGATTCTGCGAATTTGCGAAGCGCTCCATCCCGCTTGGCCGGCCCTGCTTTCGCTTGCTTGGCTTGGTCGGGTGGGAGCCTTCGCCCTGTTCGCCGCCTTCCTACTGGCGTGTCTTCACTGGGCCTCGGCAGAGCGCATAGGCCTGGGCGTCCACGGCACGTTCGCCTGTTGCCCCACAACCCACCACAACGCCGAGCACTGCTGCGCCATCGACTGCAAATAAACGGGGAGGCAAAGCGGCTCTGGGCCTGCGCATTCTACCTTGAGCGATGGCCGCTGCACGTGTCGCAGCCCAGATCATGGACGACTGGCTGACACCGCTCATCGAATGGCATGGTTCGTGAATGGATCTGATCTCAGCCCAAACCCAGTGCGCAGCGGCATGGTGCCCAACCTCAGGATCCTGATCGTCGACGCCAACGAGGTGCGGGCAGCGATCATTGAAGAAGGGCTCCGCGAGGCCGGCTATAGCGAACTCGTGCGAGTCTCCGCGACGACGGGGCTGGTCGCCGCCATCGAGCAGCATGACCCCGACGTCGTCGTCATCGATCTCGAGGACCCCAGCCGCGACGCCCTCGCCGACATGTTCCTGGTCAGCCGCCATATCCGGCGCCCCATCACCATGTTCGTCGACCAGTCGGACTCCGCTTCGATCGAAGCCGCCGTCGAGGCCGGCGTCTCCGCCTACATCGTCGACGGCCTCAAGAAGGAGCGCATGCAGCCGATTCTGCAGACCTGCATCAGCCGCTTCAACGCCTTCCGCAAGCTCCGCGAGGAACTCGACGAGGCGCGCTCCCAGCTCGAGGAGCGCAAGCTGGTCGACCGCGCCAAGGGCATCGTCATGCGCATGAAGAACCTCTCAGAAGACGAGGCCTATGCCCTGCTGCGACGGACGGCGATGAACGAGAAGCGCAAGCTCGTCGACATCGCACGCTCGATCATCACCGCCGCGGAGGTCCTGAAATGACCAAGGTGCTGCCATGACACTGCATCTGCGGGTCGGCTTCATGCCGCTGGTCGACTGCGCGCTGGTCGTGCTGGCCAAGGACGAGGGCTTCGCCGAGGCCGAGGGGCTCCATCTCGAGCTGGTGCGCGAGGTGTCCTGGTCCAATCTGCGCGACAAGCTGAATGTCCGGCTGTTCGACGCAGCCCATATGCTCGGCCCCGCCGCCATCGCCGCGACGCTGGGGGTCGGCGGCGTCCGCGCGCCGATGGCGGTGCCTCTCGCGCTCAATCTCGACGGCGCGGCGATCACGGTTACGCTGCGCCGCTACGAGGAACTCGCCCGCCTCGCCGAGGGCGACTTGGCCGATACCACGGTTTCCGCGCGCGCGCTGGCGGCTTTGGTGGCGCGGCGCAGGGCCTCGGGCCTGCCCCCCCTGACGCTGGCGGCCGTGTTCGGCTTTTCGAGCCACACCTATCTGATCTGCGAGTGGCTGGCCAAGGCAGGGCTCGTCCTCGGAACCGATATCGGTTTCGAGGTCGTGCCGCCGCCGCAGACGGTGGAGGCCCTGCGCAGCGGCCGCGTCGACGGCTTCTGCGCCGGAGCGCCCTGGAATGCGGCGGCGGTCGCGGCCGGGGTCGGTGCGATGGTCCACACCAGCACGGATCTGCGGCGCGATTGCCCCGACAAGGTGCTGGCCTGGCAGGCCGATGATCTGGAGCGCCGGCCCGCCGCGGTGCAGAAGCTCGCGGCGGCGATCCTGCGCGCCAGCGACTGGGCCTGCGAACCCGCGAACATCCCCCGCTTCGCAAAACATCTCTCGGCGCCCGACCGGCTCGCACTGCCGGTCGATATCCTCGAGCCTGTTCTGCGCTTCAACCTGCTGCAGGGCGCCGGACGGCCCCCGCGTCAGGTGGAGCGCTTCATCCGCTTCGATCGCGAGGCCTTGCGGCCCGTTCCGGAGCATGCGGCCTGGATCCTGGCGGGGATGGAGAAGGCCGGACAGATCGTCCAGACCCCGACCATGCTGGAGCAGGCGAAGGCGGTCTTCCGGCCTGCTGCCTTTCCGGGCGAAACCGTCTGACTGGCGCGAAAATGGGCGGCCGCGCCTGATTTGTGCGCTGCACCCGCGCTGAGGCGGACGACCACCCTGCACCGCGAACCCCGCGCAAGTTGTTGTAATTCCAGACTGCGGGGTCCGCCGAGCCGGCTGGCACAATCCTTGTAGGGTTGTCAGCGACGCGGCCAACGCTGCCCGCGCTATCCTCCGAACCGGAATTGCACAGCAACGCCGCTGTCGAACGTGCCCATGGGCGCTTTCGCGCGGCGTTTTTCGTGTTCGGCGGCAGGCGGGCCTTCCTTCGCAAACCGAGAGGCGATCGATGACGAACACAACCGAGACCAGCAAGAAGCCCGCATCCCTGAATGCCGGCCGTCGCCGGCTGCTGAAGCTCTCGGGCGCCGCCGCGCTGCTGAGCGCCGCCCGTCTCGCACTGCCGTCGGGGGCCTTCGCGCAGGGCGCGGGACCCGAGATCAAGGGCACGCGGCTCGGCTACATCGCCCTGACGGACGCTTCGCCGCTGATCATCGCCAAGGAGAAGGGTCTCTACGCGAAGTACGGCCTGCCCGACATGGACATCGCCAAGCAGGCGAGCTGGGGCGCGACGCGCGACAACATGGCGCTCGGCTTCAAGAACAACGGCATCGATGGCGGCCACATCCTGCGCCCGAAGACGCATCTCTATTCCACCGGGAAGGTGATGCAGAACAACCAGCCGCTGCCGATGTACACGCTGCTCAACCTCAACGAGGACGGCCAGGCGATCTCGGTCTCCAACGAGTACAAGGACCTCAACGTTCAGAAGGATTCCTCGCCGCTGAAGCTGGCCTTCGAGCGCAAGAAGGCGGCCGGCAAGGAACTCACCGCCGCCATGACCTTCCCGGGCGGGACCCATGACCTCTGGATCCGCTACTGGCTCGCGGCCGGCGGTATCGACCCCGACACCGACATCAAGGTCATCACCGTGCCGCCGCCGCAGATGGTGGCGAACATGAAGGTCGGCACGATGGATTGCTTCTGCGTCGGCGAGCCCTGGAACGAGCAGCTCGTCAACCAGAACATCGGCTACACCGCGCTGACCACCGGGGAACTCTGGGCGCGCCATCCCGAGAAGATCCTGGGCATGCGCGCCGACTTCGTCGACGCCAACCCGAAGGCGACGCAGGCCATCCTGATGGCGGTGATGGAAGCCCAGCAATGGGCCGACAAGCGCGAAAATCGCCAGGAACTGGCCGAGATCGTCGGCCGGCGCCAATGGTTCAACGTGCCCGTCAACGACATCAACAAGCGCCTGCTCGGCGACATCAATTACGGCAATGGCCGCGAGGTGAAGGGCACCAATCTCCAAATGAAGTTCTGGGGCGAAGGCGGCTCGTCGTCCTACCCCTGGAAGAGCCTCGACACCTGGTTCGTCACCGAGAACATCCGCTGGGGCAAGTTCGAGCCGACGATCGACATCAAGGTGCTGGTCGACAAGACCAACCGTTCCGACCTCTGGCGCGAGGCGGCCAAGACGCTCGGCGTCGCGGGCGCCCCGACCGCGGATTCCCGCGGCTTCGAGACCTTCTTCGACGGCGTGAAGTTCGATCCGGCCGCGCCGATGGACTACCTCAAGGCCCTCAAGATCAAGCGGGTGGCCTGAGCCGATGGCCGAGCCCCTCGTCATCGTCGGGAAGGGCATGGCCGCGACGCGGCTGGTCGAGGAACTTGGCCAGCGCGCGCTCGGCCGCCATGCCATCGCGGTGATCGGCGAGGAGCCGCGGCTGGCCTATAACCGCGTCCTGCTCTCCCCGCTGCTGGCCGGTGAGATCACCGAGAGCGAGATCGAGCTGAAGCCTGCCGCCTGGTGGCAGGCGCGTGGCGTTTCGACGTTCTACGGACGCGGCGTCGCGGCCATCGACCGCGCCGCCAAAACCGTGACCCTCGTGGACGGCGCAACGCTGCCCTATGGCCAGCTCGTTCTGGCCACCGGCTCGAAGCCGGTCAGACCGCATCTGCCGGGCATCGACCTGCCGGGCATGATGACCTTCCGCGACATGGCCGATGTGCGGACCCTGCGCGAGGCAGCCCACCACGGCGCGCGCATCGTCGTCATCGGCGGCGGACTGCTCGGCATCGAGGCGGCTTATGGGCTGTCGCGCAGCGGCGCGCGCGTAACGCTGCTTCATCTGGTCGACCGGCTGATGGAGCGCCAGCTCGACGCCGAGGGCGCGGCCTTGCTGGCCGAGGCCGTCGCGCTGCGCGGCATCGATCTGAAGCTGGGCGCAGCCACGCGAGCCTTCATCGGGCGCGATCATGTCGAGGCTGTCGAACTCCAGGACGGCACCGTGCTGCCCGCCGATATCGTCGTCATCGCCATCGGCGTTCGGCCCAATACCGCACTCGCCGAAACCGCCGGGCTCAGCATCGACCGGGGCATCCTCGTGGACGACGCGATGACGACCTCTGACCCTGCCATCTTCGCCATCGGCGAATGCGCCCAGCATGACGGCAGCGTCTACGGGCTGGTCGAGCCGGCCTATGAACAGGCCCGGGTACTGGCGCGGCGTCTTGCGGGCGAGCCGGCAAGCTATCGCGGCTCGCTGCTGGCCACCAATCTCAAGGTCAGCGGCATCGGCGTCTTCTCGGCCGGGGCGTTCGAAGCGCACGAGGGCGCGCAGACCATCGTGCTGCGCGACCGCGCGACTGGCCTCTACCGGAAGTTCGTCATCCGCGACGGCCGGCTCATCGGCTGCGTCCTCGTCGGGGACACGCAGGGCGCGCTGTTCTACCTCCGGCTGATCCGCTCGGGGCAGGACATTTCGGCGATCCGCAGCGAACTGCCCTTCGGTGAGCCATACTGCCTGGCGGAGGCGGCTTGAGATGTGCCGCGACGTCGATCAGCCCGGGCCGCCCATGCCCCCCGCAGCCATCCGCACGACCTGCCCCTATTGCGGCGTCGGCTGCGGCGTTCTCGCAACGCCGGATGGGCGCGGCGGTGCGGCGATCGCGGGCGATCCGTCCCACCCCGCCAATCTCGGCCGGCTCTGCTCCAAGGGAGCCGCGCTGGGCGAAACGCTCGGCCTCGGCTCGCGCGTGCTGCATCCGCTGCGCCGCACGGCATCCGGCAGCTACGAGCGTGTCGGCTGGGAGGCGGCGCTGGATTCGGTCGCCGACGGGCTCAAAAGCGTCATCGCCACGCATGGGGCGGACGCCGTCGCCTTCTATCTCTCCGGGCAGCTCCTCACCGAGGACTACTACCTCGCCAACAAGCTGATGAAGGGCTTCATCGGCTCACCCCATGTCGACACCAATTCGCGGCTCTGCATGGCCTCGACCGTCGCCGGCCAGCGCCGCGTCTTTGGCTCCGATACGGTGCCGGGCAGCTATGAGGATCTCGACTCCGCCGATCTGATCGTCCTCGTCGGCTCGAACGCGGCCTGGTGCCACCCGGTCCTGTTCCGCCGGATCCAGCAGAACCGGGCGCAGCGCGGCGCACGCCTCGTCGTCATCGACCCGCGTGCAACCGCTACCAGCGAGGACGTGGATCAAGTTCTCCGGCTGGCGCCCGGTTCCGACACGCTGCTCTTCGCCGGTCTCCTGGTCCATCTCGCCGATCGCGGCCTGACCGACGCGGACTACCTCGCCCATCATGTCGAGGGCTTTGAGGCCGCCCTCGTCAATGCCCGCGAGATCGCGCCGTCGCTAGAGGCCGTTGCGCGCGGCACGGGGCTCGACGAGACCGAGATCGCCGCCTTCTACGCACTCTGGGGCGAGACGCCCGCCGTCGTCACCGCCTGGAGCCAGGGCGTCAACCAGTCAGCGCAGGGCACGGACAAGGTCGCGGCGATCCTGCATTGCCACCTCGCCACCGGCCGCATCGGCAAGCCGGGTTGCGGGCCTCTTTCCCTGACCGGCCAACCCAACGCCATGGGCGGGCGCGAGGTCGGGGGGCTGGCCAACATGCTCGCCGCCCATATGGGCTACTCCGCCGCCGAGATCGACCGCGTCCAGCGCTTCTGGAACGCGCCCCGGATGGCGCAGGCCGAGGGGCTGAAGGCCGTCGCGATGATGGATGCCGTCGAGGCCGGGCGCATCCGCGCACTCTGGGTGATGGCCACGAACCCGGCCGTCTCGCTGCCGCGGGCCGACCGGGTGCGGGCAGCGCTCAATGGCCTCGACCTCTTCGTCGTCTCGGAGAACGTGCTCTCCAACGACACGCTGGCGGCCCGCCCGCATCTCATCCTGCCGGCGGCGGCCTGGGGCGAGAAGGACGGCACCGTCACCAATTCGGAGCGCCGCATCTCGCGCCAGCGCGCCTTCCTGCCGCTGCCCAGCGAGGTGAAGCCGGATTGGTGGATCATCGCGCAGGTCGCGCAGCGTCTGGGCTTCGCCGACGCCTTCGCCCATGCCGGCCCGGCCGCGATCTATGCCGAGCACGCCGCGCTCTCGGCCTTCGAGAACGAGGGCCGCCGCGACTTCGATATCGGCGCCCATGCCGGTCTGACGAAGCACGCCTATGACGCGCTCCAGCCGGTGCAGTGGCCTGCTCCCGCCGCGCGGCCGCTCGGCACGCCGCGCCTCTTCGCCGAGGGCGGTTTCTTCACCGCCGATCGCCGCGCTCGGATGGTGCCGCTCGCTGCCCCTGCGCTGGCCAGCGCGACCAGCAAGGACATGCCGCTGCTGCTCAACACGGGGCGCCTGCGCGATCACTGGCACACGATGACGCGCACCGGGCTCAGCCCCCGGCTCAGCGCCCACAGCACCGAGCCATCCGTTCAGATCCACCCCGAGGATGCTCGCCGCTACGGCCTGACTGGGGGCGGCTTCGCCCGTATCGCCAATGCCCATGGCAGCGTCGTGCTGAAGGTCGCGCTCGATCCTGGCATGACGCGCGGCTCGCTTTTCGCGCCAATCCATTGGTCGGCGCAGACCGCCTCGCATGCCCGCATCGGCGCGGCCGTTCAGGCGATGTGCGATCCCTGGTCCGGCCAGCCCGAGATGAAGGCGACGCCCTCCTCGATCGAACCGGTGACCTATGCCGCGCAGGGCTTCGTGCTGTCGCGGGACGCCTTCCTGCTGCCCGAGGGCAGTTGGTGGTCAAGGCTGGCTGTCGAGGGCGGAGAGGCTCGGCT
Source organism: Methylobacterium sp. CCH7-A2 (assembly GCF_001557075.1). Taxonomy (NCBI): domain Bacteria; kingdom Pseudomonadati; phylum Pseudomonadota; class Alphaproteobacteria; order Hyphomicrobiales; family Methylobacteriaceae; genus Methylobacterium; species Methylobacterium sp. CCH7-A2. The sequence continues at coordinate 4,173 of NZ_LSKN01000083.1, read as the reverse complement.
CTTCGCAACGGATGCCGGGCCAGCCGAATTGATGGCCGCCGTCAGGGCCCGCTTCGAAGAGGCGGACCTGACCGAGTTGGTCGACAAGGCCGGTGGCGCCTATCGCTGCGCCGTCATCCGTGAGGGCCGCCTGCTCGCGGCGCTGCTTCTCGCCCCCTTCGGCGGCCTGCCGCTCTGGGACAGCGTGAAGCGCGCCTTCGGTGATCCCGCGGCGCTGCCGGATAATCGCCTCGCGCTACTGGCCGGCCGCAGCCTCGACGGCGCGTCCGATCCCGGCCCGACCGTCTGTGCCTGTTTCGGCGTCGGCCTCGCGGCGATCCGCGCCGCCTTCGCCGGGGGCGCCACGAGCCCCGACGAGATCGGCCGCCAGCTCAAGGCCGGGACCAATTGCGGGTCCTGCCTCCCCGAAATCCGCCGCATCGGCGCGCAGGCGCGCGCCACGGTCGCGGCATGAAGCCCCTGCGATGCGACAACCAGAGGAGAATCTGATGGGTCGGGCCGTCCTGAAGGAAGTGGAGACGGGCGCGACGGTGGTCGCGCTGCCGGGCGCCAAGCCCGGTGTGGTGCCGCTGCCGGCGCCCGCGCGCAAGCCTCTCTCGTCCAGGCTGCTGCCCTGGCTCAGGGCCATCCTCGTCCATGTGCTGCCGCCGCTGGTGACGGTCGCGCTGATCGCGCTGTTCTGGCAGATCGCCGCGTCGGGCCCGCAATCCTCGCTGCCGCCGCCGACCAAGATCTGGGAGGAGGCGAAGGACCTGATCGTCGAGCCGTTCTACTGGGCGGGCTCGCAGGACATCGGGCTCGGCTGGCGCATTCTGGTCTCGCTCCAGCGTGTGGCCATCGGCTTCAGCCTCGCGGCCATCGTCGGCGTTCTGCTGGGTGCGCTCGTCGGCCAGTCGGTCTGGGCGATGCGCGGGCTTGATCCGATCTTCCAGGTGCTGCGCACCGTGCCGCCGCTGGCCTGGCTGCCGCTGTCGCTCGCGGCCTTCCGCGACAGCCAGCCCTCGGCGATCTTCGTGATCTTCATCACGGCGATCTGGCCGGTGATCATCAACACCGCGGTCGGCATCCGCAACATCCCGCAGGATTATCGTAACGTCGCGCAGGTGCTGCGGCTGAACCAGGTCGAGTTCTTCTTCAAGATCATGGTGCCCTCGGCGGCACCCTACATCTTCACGGGCCTTCGGATCGGCGTCGGCCTGTCCTGGCTCGCCATCGTCGCGGCGGAAATGCTCACCGGCGGCGTCGGCATCGGCTTCTTCATCTGGGATGCGTGGAACTCCTCGCGCCTCTCCGACATCATCGTGGCGCTCGTCTATATCGGCGTGGTCGGCTTCCTGCTCGACCGCCTGGTCGCCTTCGTCGGCGCGATCGTCACCCGCGGCACGATCGTGAACTGAAAGGGATCGACGATGAGCTATCTCAAGATCGACCATGTCGACAAACGCTTCCAGCGCGGCGCCGCCACCACCGAGGTGCTGAAGGACATCAGCCTCGAGATCGAGAAGGGCGAGTACATCTCGGTCATCGGCCATTCCGGCTGCGGCAAGTCGACCCTGCTGAATATCATCGCCGGCCTCACCCCGGTCAGTGCCGGCGCCGTGCTGCTGGAGAACCGGGAGGTCCGCGATCCCGGCCCGGAGCGCGCCGTAGTGTTCCAGAACCACTCGCTGCTGCCCTGGCTGACGGTCTACGACAATGTCGCGCTCGCGGTGAACAAGGTCTTCGGCGGTCGCAAGTCCAAGGCCGAGCGGCATGACTGGATCATGCACAATCTCGACCTCGTCCAGATGGCGCATGCGAAGGACAAGCGCCCGGCCGAGATTTCGGGCGGCATGAAGCAGCGCGTCGGTATCGCCCGCGGCCTCGCCATGGAGCCGAAGATCCTGCTGCTGGACGAGCCTTTTGGCGCGCTCGACGCGCTAACCCGCGCGCATCTGCAGGATTCGATCATGCAGATCCACGCCACGCTCGGGAACACGATGATCATGATCACCCATGACGTCGACGAGGCGGTGCTGCTCTCGGACCGGATCGTGATGATGACCAACGGCCCCTCCGCCCGTATCGGCGAGGTGCTCGACGTCCGGCTCGCCCGCCCGCGCAAGCGGCTCGATCTGGTCTCCGACCGCACCTACATCGCCGCCCGCGAGGCCGTGCTGAAATTTCTTTACGAGCGCCACCGCTTCGTCGAGGCGGCGTGAGCCCTTGATGCCACCCTCCGCGTCATCCCGGACGCAGCGAAGCGGAGCTTCGGGATTCATGATTGAGCGCCGTCGAGCCCTCCGATGGATCCTGGGGCAAGCCCGGAATGACGGTTCACGTTGGGGAGACGGGTTCACCCCACGACCCGGAAAAGCAGAGCCATGAGCGACGACTTTACCCCCGAACAGAAGCGCTATCTCGAAGGCTTCATGTCCGGCATGCAGTCCGCCCGCACGGCGCGGGGGCTGGGCCCGCTCGGCGGTGGGGCGACGCAGGCGGCCGCGCCGTCGGGCCCCGATCGCGAGCATCTGGAGGCGCAGGCCCGGCAGGTCGCGGCCGGCCGCAAGCTCGCGGAGCAGGAGAAATGGAAGGCGGCCGAGCATCCCTTCGATGCCTATGCACGCTTCAAGCAGCAGGCGGGGGCCGGCATCTATCCCAAGCCGGACGACAATTTCCGCTGGCGCTATCACGGGCTGTTCTATGTAGCGCCTGCCCAGAACAGCTATATGTGCCGCCTGCGCATCCCCAACGGCATCCTGACCTCTTGGCAGTTCGAGGGCGTCGCCGATCTCGCCGAGCGCCTGGGCGGCGGCTACAGCCATGTCACCACTCGCGCCAATCTTCAGGTCCGCGAGATCACGGCCGAGAACGGGCCGGCCTTCCTGGAAGGGCTCGTCGATCTCGGCCTGACCGCCAAGGGCTCCGGCGCCGACAACATCCGCAACGTCACCGGCTCGGCCACTGCCGGCATCGACCCGCTCGAACTGCTCGATACGCGCCCCCATGCCCGGGCCTGGCACCACCACATCCTCAACGACCGCTCGCTCTACGGCCTGCCGCGCAAGTTCAATGTCGCCTTCGACGGCGCCGGCTCGATCGCGACGCTGGAGGACACCAACGACATCGGCTTCCAGGCTGTCGAGGTGCTGGACGGCGCCAGCTTCGAGGGACAGCCCGTGGCGCCCGGGATCTGGTATCGCCTCGCGCTCGGCGGCATCACCGGCCACAAGGACCTCGCCCGCGACACCGGCGTCGTCGTCGCGCCCGAGGATGCGATTGCCGTCTCGGACGCGATCCTGCGCGTCTTCATTGCCCACGGCGACCGCACCGACCGCAATCGCTCGCGGTTGAAATATGTTCTCGACGCCTGGGGCTTTGAGCGCTTCCTCGCTGCCGTCGAGGAAAAGCTGGGCCGCCGCCTGATCCGGGTCGAGAACGCCTTCGTGGCGCCGCGGCCGGTTTATGACCGGCTCGCCCATATCGGTGTCCACCGCCAGCTCCAGCCGGGCCTCAATTGGGTCGGCATGGCGCTGCCCGTGGGCAAGCTCACAGTCGCGCAGATGCGCGTCATCGCCGCCGTCGCGCGCCAATGCGGCGACGGCGACATCCGCCTCACCGTCTGGCAGAACCTGCTGATCTCCGGCGTGCCCGACGCGAAGGTCGAGGATGTGCTGGCCCATCTCCAGGCGGCGGGGCTCTCGGCCGAGACGTCGATCCTGCGGGCCGGGCTGATCGCCTGCACCGGCGCGACAGGGTGCAAATTCGCCGGCGCCTACACCAAGGAGGATGCGCTCGCGATCGCGGCGCATTGCGAGCCGCGGATCACGCTCGACCAGCCGGTGAACATCCACCTTACCGGCTGCCACAACTCCTGCGCCCAGCACTATATCGGCGATCTCGGCTTGATCGGCGCCAAGGTCCCGGTCGGCGACGAGGGCGACACGGTGCCGGGCTACCACGTCTTCGTCGGTGGCGGCTTCGGCGTCGAGGGTGGCATCGGCCGGGAATTCCGCACGAATGTGAAGGCGGAGGAGGCGCCGGCTCTTGTCGAGGCGATCCTGCGCACCTGGCAAACGCATCGCGCCGCGCCCGATGAGAGCTTCGTCGCCTTCGCCCGCCGCCACGAGATCGCCGCGCTGAAGGCGCTCGTCACGCAGACGGGGGATGCTGCATGACCGTCCAGACTGCCAG
>NZ_LSKN01000082.1:0-378 GCF_001557075.1 Methylobacterium sp. CCH7-A2 | reverse complement strand
ATCGCTCCCTGGGTGCTGGACGGGCCGATCAACCGCGACGCCTTCGAGACCTATGTCCAAAAGGTCCTGGTCCCGGAACTGCGCCCCGGCGACATCGTCGTCATGGACAACCTGTCGAGCCACAAGGGGCCGCGCGTGCGCCAGATGATCGAGGCGGCGGGTGCGGACCTGCGCTACCTCCCGCCCTACAGTCCCGACTTCAACCCCATCGAGAACGCCTTCGCCAAGCTCAAGGCGCTGCTGAGAAAGGCCGCCGAGCGAACCATCGGCGGCCTCTGGGACACCATCGGCCGCATCATCGACCTCTTCCCGCCCACCGAGTGCGCCAACTACTTCAGCGCGGCAGGGTACGACGCAACCTGATGGGATTCCGCTCTA
>NZ_LSKN01000081.1:0-327 GCF_001557075.1 Methylobacterium sp. CCH7-A2 | reverse complement strand
CTCCACCAGCATGCGACCGGCTGAGGTCTCGTGGGTCAGCTCGTCCCGGATGGCCAGGCCGAGTTGCTGAATTAGAGGGTCCCGCAAATCTGAGAGATAGCGGATCGAATCCGCGCGGATCCCATGATCGCCGTAGAGGTCTGCCAGCCCTGAGAAGCGCTGGGGCGGCAGGTAAATGTGCAGGATGTCGTCGAGCGGGGCTGAGATATTGATCTCGTCTTCGCCGACGCCAACCGGGCAGAGCCAAATTGCGCCACGCTCGACCGCTGTCCGCTGCCTCTGACCCGCTCCTTTGCGGCTGACGAGAGCGCCCTCGCATCGGCGCAG
>NZ_LSKN01000080.1:0-5780 GCF_001557075.1 Methylobacterium sp. CCH7-A2 | reverse complement strand
CGACGCATTGCTGCGCGATCATCGACCCGGTGCATGATTTCGACGAGAAGTCGGGTGCGACTCGGACGACGCATGCCGATGCGATCCTCGCCTTTGTGGCCGAACAGGGCCTGACGGTCGAGTGGATCCTCGACACCCACCCCCATGCCGACCATTTCTCGGCGGCCCAATACCTCAAGCAGAAGACGGGTGCGCCCATGGCAATCGGCGCCCGCGTGACAGAGATCCAGACATTGTGGCGGCGTCTCTACAACTGGCCCGCCCTGGAGACGGACGGCTCGCAATGGGACCGGCTGTTCGAGGCGGGAGATCGGTTCAAGCTCGGCAGTCTCGCCGGGCGCGTGCTCTTCTCGCCGGGGCACACGCTGGCCTCCGTGACTTATGTCATCGGCGACGCCGCCTTCGTTCACGATACCATTTTCATGCCCGATTCCGGCACGGCGCGAGCGGATTTTCCCGGCGGCAGTGCAAAAGCGCTCTGGGCCTCCATCCAGGACATCCTGGCGTTACTCGACGATACGCGGCTGTTCACCGGGCATGATTACGAGCCGAACGGGCGCCATGCGCGCTGGGAGAGCACGGTCGGCGAGCAGAAGGCCAGCAATGGCCATCTCGTCGACATGACGCAGGAGCGCTTCATCGCGCTGCGCGAGGCCCGCGACGCGACGTTGCCCATGCCCAAGCTGATCCTGCCCTCGCTCCAGATCAATCTGCGCGGCGGCCGCCTGCCGGAGCCGGAGAATGACGGGCGGCGCTATCTCAAGATCCCGCTCAACGCTCTGCCGGGGGCGGTCTGGTGAGCGGCGCGCCGTCACCGATGGAGGCCGACGCCCGTCACGCGATGGCGGCGCGCGCCGAGGAGGTCGCTGCCCTGCTGAAGGTGATGGCTCACCCCGTCCGCCTGATGCTCGCCTGCAAGCTTGCGGAAGGGGAGTATTCCGTCGGCGAACTGGAGAGCCTGCTCGACATTCACCAGCCGACGCTGTCGCAGCAGCTCGGCATTCTCAGGGAGACCGACATCGCCGAGACCCGCCGCGACGGCAAACAGATCTTCTACCGCCTGACGCAGCAGAAGGCCGCGCAGCTGATCGCGGCGCTGTACGATATTTTCTGTCAGAAGGACGATGTTTCATGAGCGCCTATTGGCCTTCGCTGTTCGGCGGCATGGTGCTCGGCCTCTCGGCCGGGATGCTGCTGCTGCTCAACGGTCGCATCGCCGGTATCAGCGGCATCGTCGGGCGCCTGCTCGGCGGTCTTCAGGCCTGGGTCAACGGCGCCTTCGTCGCCGGGCTTCTCGCCGGTCCCGCGATTTATGCCACGATCCATGGCGCGCTCCCGGCCATGACGGTTTCTGCGTCCTGGCCCGTGATCATCGTCGCGGGGCTTCTGGTCGGCATCGGAACCCGGATGGGTTCGGGCTGCACCTCCGGTCACGGTATTCTCGGCCTGGCGCGTCTGTCGAAACGCTCGATGGTCGCCACGCTGAGCTTCCTCGGCGCCGGAGTGGCGACGGCCACTCTTTCGGGGATGCTGTCATGAGCCCGCTCGCCATCGCCCGCATCACCGTGGCGCTCCTGTCGGGTTCGCTCTTCGGCTACGGCCTGTCGCTTTCGGGCATGGTCGATCCGGCCCGCGTGCTGGGCTTCCTCGACATCGCCAGCGGACGGTGGGACCCGAGCCTGATGTTCGTACTGGGCGGGGCGGTCTGCATCGCCTTCATCGCCGTCACGATCCAGCGGCGCCTGCAGCGGCCGGTTTTCGACACGCAGTTCCAGATCCCTGAGCGGACCGACATCGATGCCCGCCTGATCGGCGGTTCGGTGCTGTTCGGCATCGGCTGGGGGCTGGCCGGTTTTTGCCCCGGTCCGGCGCTGTCGGCCCTGACGACGGGACTGACACCGGTCCTGCTGTTCATCGTGGCGATGATCGCGGGCATGCTCCTGCATGACCGCGTTCTGGCGAGGGCTGCCTAGGCGTCGCAGGTGCCGCTGAACAGCCCCATTGACGTTTTTAAATGCAAATATTCGCATGTTTCGAGTTTTGGATTCATCACCGGAGAGACAGTTATGACCAATGTAGGCGCACTCGATCGCACCCTTCGATTCCTCCTGGGAGCGCTGCTCGTCGCCGCCGTCTTCGTTCCACCTTTCGCCGGGATGGTCGCGTCTTGGGGAGCCTGGAAATGCGCGCTGACGGTCTGGGGTGTGGCGATGCTGGCGACGGCGGCCTTCCGGTTCTGCCCGGCCTATACGTTGCTGGGCATCCGGACCTGTCCGGTGGCCAAGTCCTGATGCGACCGCTGAAGCAGGCGGCGCCGTCATGATCGCGGGTGCCGATCTGGCCTCTGTCGGCTCGGGCTCGCTGGTGGGCTTCGTTCTGGGACTGATCGGAGGCGGCGGCTCGATCCTGGCCGTGCCGCTGCTGGTCTATGCCGTGGGCGTGGCCTCGCCGCATGTCGCGATCGGCACCAGCGCCGTCGCGGTCGCGCTCAGCGCCTTCGCCAATCTGCTCGGCCATGCCCGCGCCGGCCATGTCCGCTGGCCCTGTGCGCTGGTGTTCTCGACCGCGGGGATCGCGGGAGCCGCCGCCGGGTCGGCCATCGGCAAGCGCTTCGATGGTCAGAAGCTGTTGCTGCTGTTCGGCGTGCTGATGATCGTGATCGCGGCGATGATGCTGGTGCGCAAAGCGGGCGACGGCTCAGGTTTCAGGCCGCTCGGACGGGCAACCGCGTCGACGCTGTTGCCGCGCCTGCTTGGAATGGGTGGGCTTGTCGGCGCGATGTCCGGCTTCTTCGGCATCGGCGGCGGCTTTCTGATCGTGCCGGGGTTGATGGGCGCCGCGCGCATGCCGATGATCATGGCCATCGGCTCGTCGCTGGTCGCGGTCACCGCCTTCGGTGCGACAACCGCCGCCTCCTATGCGCTGTCGGGCCTTGTCGACTGGCGCATCGCCATCCTGTTCGTCGCGGGTGGCGTCGCCGGTGGTCTTGGCGGCACGTTGCTGGCCCGGCACCTCTCGCGCCACAAAACGATGCTGTCGCGGGTCTTCGCCGCGATCGTCGCCATCGTCGGGGTTTACGTGGTCCTTCGCGGCTATACGGCCGTCTTGGGCTGAGGCAGAACAAGGGCAGCCGTCAGTTCCGGAAGATCTGGCGGATCGAGCCTTCCAGCAGGAAGGCGATGCCCATTCGCGCACCGACCATCATGCCGAAGATCGCGAGCGGCCAGGACAGGGCCATCATCGAGCCGGCCGTGATACCCTGACCGATGGTGCAGCCTCCGGCGAGGATGCCGCCGCCGCCCATCATCACCGCACCGACCAGATGGCGACGCATCTCGTGATGGTCGTCGAAAGCCTCCCAGCGCAGCTCGCGATCCATCAGCGCCGACAGGAATGATCCGAGCACCACGCCGATCACCGAGCCGATGCCGAAATCCAGCAGGCCTTCGGGCGTCGTCAGGACCGCATAGAGCGCCCGACCGACCGGCGACACGAAGGTCAAGCTCTGGGGCCGGGAAGAGATCGCGAATTCGTCGATCGCCACCCCGGTCGCCCACCAGCCTGCCACGACGCCGAGGCCCAGCGTCACGCCCGCGAGCAGCAGACGGGGCGAGCGCCGCAACCGTCCGTCGAGCGCCACGGCCAGAACGAGAACGGAGGCCGCAGCGAGGGCGATGACCAGCCGCAGATCGCCGAAACCCCACCAGGCCAGAACGGAGGAGAGGTCGCCCTGCACCGCGCCGGGAACACCGATCGCCACCGCCTCCAGCCCGTCGATCCGCAGGGGCGCGAGTATGCCGCGCAGAGTCGCATAGGCGGCCGCGCCGAATACCATCATCACGATCAGGCTGCGCAGGTCGCCGGTCCCGAGCCGCACCAGCGATCCGAAGCCGCAGGTGCCGACCAGAGCCATGCCCACGCCGAACAGCGTCGAGCCGACCAGGATCGCAAACCAGGGCATGGCGCTGGGAACATAGGTCGAAAGGGCGGGGTTCAGCACGCCGCCCCAGACCATCGCCTGGGTGCCGAGGAGGGCGACGCCGAGCGCAAGGCCGAAGATGCGGATCCGGCGGGTGTCGCCGCCGAGCCAGACATCCTCGATCGCGCCGAAGGAGCACAGGCGCCCCCGCCTCGCCGTGAAACCGCAGGCCGCGCCGATGGCGATGCCCGCGAGCGCGATCGACCAGGCCGGCAGCGGCGCCATGCCTCAGATCGAAACCAGGGAAAGGCGCTCCGGCATCACTCGACGGCCGGCGTCGCCGGCGGGCCACAGAAGATGTCGTAGATCACCGCAATCATCCGGCGGACATCGTCATTGGCCAGGCTGTAATAGACCGCCTTGCCATCGCGGCGGGTGGTTACGAGCTGGTCGAGGCGCAGCCGCGCCAGTTGCTGCGAGACCATGGGCTGGCGCAGCGAGAGGATGTTCTCGAGCTCAGTCACCGTGCGCTCGCGCTCGGCCAGCAGGCAGAGCAGGAGGAGACGGTTCTCATGCGACAGCGCCTTGAGAAAGTCGCTCGCCTTGCGGGCCTTGCGCATCAGCAGGTCGAGTTCGGCCGAGAACTCCTCGCCGTCACGCAACTCGGCTTCGAGGGCCTTTGATACGATCGCGCTCATGGTCAATCCAATTTCGCGGCGGCGCCGCTGCGGTGAATAGGGCCTGGCATGTCAGCAAGCATCTTGCCAAGCAATCCCCAGAAGGCGTCGTCGCCCTGATAGCCGGTGATCCGGCCTGCTTCCTGTCCATCCTCGATCAGCACGAAGGTCGGCGCGGCGATGACGGGCGCGGCGAGCCCGGCGAGGGTGGATCCGCCGGGCCTGAGCGCGACGCGGCGCAGCGGCGCCCGCTTGCCTTCGTCGGTCAGATGGTAGGCGGGTGCGACCTCGCGTTCGAAGCGCGCGCACCAGGGACAGCCCTCGCGCGTGAACATGACGAGCTCCGCCGCGGCCACGGGCACCACGCCGGAGCCGAGGAGGGCGAGCAAAGCCAGGAGCGCCACTGTGCGGGAACGGATGAAACCCATTGCGGTAACATAGTCGTATTCGTATGTTTATTCCAGTCACGAACCGAAGGCTGCTTCGTGTCGGGAGTTTCGCCATGCAGACGCGCCGCACGATCCTCGCAGCCGGCCTCTGTGCCGCCTTTCCGGCGAGTGCCTCGGCGCGGGCCACGCTCGGCGAGGACGGGCTCTACAAGCTGGACTGGTATCTCGAAAGCTTCCTGGATCTGGCCGACGACCTTGCGGCGGCTACCGCCGCCGGGAAGCGCTTCGCTATCCTCTGGGGGTTGAAGGGCTGCCCGGCCTGCCGCCGGATGCACGAAGTCCATCTCGCCGACCCGGCGACGGAGCGCTACATCCGCGAGAATTTCGAGATCCTGCATCTCAACATTCTCGGCCAGCGCCCGGTCACCGATTTCGACGGCAGCAAGCCTGGCGAAAAGGCCTTCGCCGCGCGTTATGCGATCGAGGGCACGCCCTCGATCCAGTTCTTTCCCGAAACCGCCGAGGGGCTGGGCGCGAGGCCGACCGCGGCCCGCGAGGTCGCGCGGATGCCGGGCTTGCCCGATCCGCGCGAGTTTCTCGCCTGGTTCCGCTTCGTGCGCGAGAAGGGCTATGAGCGCGGGGCCTTCGCCGACTGGCCCGGGAAGAAGCCGGCCGGCGGCTGAAGCCCCTATTTGTTCACCGGCGACTCCGGATCGAACAGATAGGCCATCACGTCCTTGATCTGCTGCTCGTCGAGCACCTTGTTGGTGCCGAAGCGCGGCATGTTCGAGCAGG